>JACDDS010000019.1 GCA_013816805.1 Chitinophagales bacterium
GCAATCAGGTTACAGAATTATCA
Source organism: Chitinophagales bacterium (assembly GCA_013816805.1). Taxonomy (NCBI): domain Bacteria; kingdom Pseudomonadati; phylum Bacteroidota; class Chitinophagia; order Chitinophagales; species Chitinophagales bacterium. Next base: position 24 of record JACDDS010000019.1, read on the forward strand.
ACAATTTTGTATTTAATTAACAAAAGAAAAAGTAGCAAAAAGAAAAATAATAATTGCAAAGTGATTGAAAATATCACTTTGCAAATCTAAAGGTTGGTCTTGGCAAAGGTATAGTAAAGGCTGACCAACAACTATGTGGATGGCTTCCATAAAACATTTATCTTAATACTATAATGCAAGGTGGTAAACTTTATTTCTTTACTGCAACAAATCTGGAGTGGAAGATGGTACTCTGGAATGATCATTATAAAATGATTGTAGTAAACAGTTTAAGGTATTTAATTTTCAAAAATGAAGTCATTGTATATGCATTTGTCATAATGCCAAATCACATGCATATCATATGGAGTTTTCCTGAGTTTTCAGATCCTTCTAAAATTAAACAGCGATTTATGAAATATACAGCACAGGTAATTATTGAAGACTTAAAAAGAAACAGAAACTCACTGTTATATGATTTGAAGGTTGACGCAGCAGACAGAATGTATCAGGTATGGGAAAGAAATCCATTAGCAGTAGAATTGTTTACTGAAAGTATTATGTGGCAGAAGTTAGAGTACATCCACAATAACCCTTGCAACAATCGTTGGCGATTGACAACGTATCCGGAAAATTATCGCTTTTCATCTGCATCATTTTATATTTTGAATAAAAGTGAATGGGATTTCATTACACATATCAAGGAAGCATAAAGCGATTTTAATCCAGCTCAAAGTTTGTTGGTCTGCCATTACTTATACCTTGGCCAAGACCAACAATGGCAAAATGAAATAACTATTAATAGTTCATTTCTTTCTGAATGGCCATTTAATCGAAAGATCCCTGTAATAGCTCAATCCAACCTTTATAATTGAATATCGCAACTTGCTGTCAAATTAATAAGGCGAAGCAGATGTGCACTGAGGCAAGTATTTTCTTCATTTACTCAGATGCTCTTTTACAAATTTGCACCAGGTGCAATCTTCCTTTCCGCATCCAATAGTGAATTGATGGCTCATAATTTTTGAATAGGTATCACGTATCTGAGCCAGAACAATATCCATGTGCTCTTTTATAACAGCAATCTTATAGACGATAAAATCATTTTTCTTTTGATCCTTTTCTATAAAATTAATTTCACCGCTTACCATGTTCCATTTCTGTAAACGGTGGTTATCGAGCAGCAGCTTGTAAAATAATATTTGGCGCCAGTGATTTCCACCATTTTGATTTTTTTCATTGGGTGGCTGTACTTCGTCGTGCCCATAATGGGCATTACCGGTTTTATAATCAATTACGTGTACATCATTGCCGTTAAACTCAATTTTATCGAGCTTGCCGTTTATAGGAACACCTGCAACTTCTGTATTACGGATGAAATATTCCGTAACGGTTATCTTATTCCAGGTGGGATGGTACTTTTCATAATAGTCAGGAAGCATTTGGTGACCAAGGGCGAGCCGCCTTTCAAACTGCTTATCGGTAAAAGAATCTTTGTTGCGATGCATCTCAAAAACAAAGTCTTTAATCATTTCTTCCTGGGCAGGGAATAGCTGCTGCTGCGATTTCTTCATGTTCGTAAACAAACGATGTAAGGCATAGTGCACGGCGGTTCCAAAGGCTGCACCATCACTTTTAGCAGCAGGAACTTTCAAAATATTTTCATAGTAAAATGCAACAGGGCACTTTAGATATTTATTAAGCGCCGAGGCACTGAGGACAAAATTTTGTAAAACAGAATTGATATAGTCGCTATCAAATAACTGGAGTGCCGACTGATTCTTTAAAGCGAGCGCTATCGCAAATTGCTCGGCGAGCAGGTCATCACCAATTATTTTCTGTTCAACACTGAGATCATTATTTTCTAAGAGCTCTGCAATAAATTGGGAAGCCTCTGCTTCCTTACCCTCACGGTTTCTTTTGGAATAAGATACGGTAAGGCATTCTCTGGCACGCGTGAGCGCCACATAAAACAGGCGGCGCGCAGATTCTACCTTGTTTTCTTCTTTTGAAGAAGTCAGCGTTTCAGGCAGTGAGAAGTTTCCTTGTCCGCCCCGCGATTTTTCCCATTTTTCCGATGTGCACCCGATAAGAAATACGTATTTAAACTCCAGCCCTTTTGCGGAATGAGCTGTGGTAAAATATACACCGTTCTCATAATAGGAACTTTTAATTACAGGAATACATACGCTGTGTTTTTCCATTTGCTCGAACATTTCTACCAGCTCCGAGATCTTAAGGCGGGGCTGCTTGGAACTTTCCGCTTTAATAAAGTTAAAGAGCGTGGTCATTACTTCGAGTATCCATATTTTTTCATTGCTTTCCAGCAGGTACTTCAATAAGCCGCTTTCATTCAGCACCTTTTCAGCAAGCATCTGCAGGGTAAGGTTGAAGACATCACTGATCCACTCATTTAACTTTCTGCCGAAGCGGATTAGTATTTCTTTGTCTGAAAGACGTATGGAAGAAAGTATTTTATCATCTGTCAGCACGTGCCGCCAGGTCCTTTTGTTATCGTGACGAGAAACAAGCGTGGCAATCTTCAACAGATCATTGTGAGAAACACCTATAAAGCGGTAGTGCAATATTTCAAACAGGAGGTGTTCTCCACTGTTTGGCCTGCGGGCTTCCATTTCAAGATACCGGAGCACATTTAAGAATTGCTGAATGATGGGAAGGTCGAGGAGATTGATTTTTTTCCTTACCTGGTAAGGAATATTTTTCTTTTCCAGGATTGCTATAATATTGACGGCCTGTTCATGCTTACGGTAAATTACTGCTACCTGGTTGAGCGGAATATCTTTAGCCCGTAGCTTTTCTATCTCAGAAATAATAAATGCTTCTTCCTGCGCGATGTTAGGAAAAGCAGCGATTACAGGATTTTCAGGGTATTCATTTCTTTCAGATGCGGAAACCAGTGTCTTATCAAGATATAAGCTGCTTAGCTGATTGATGAGGCGCTCCCGGTTGTTATCAATCACCGCTTTGGCTGCATCCAGGATAGGTTGTGTGCTCCGGTAATTCTCAGTTAATACGATGGTGGTTATATCTGATTTATTTTTTTCATAAAACTCAAGGATGTTTTTAAGACGGGCACCCTGGAATTCATAGATGCTCTGGTCATCGTCTCCCACACAAAAAACATTGGGTTTATCCCAGAAGCTGGTAAGCAGGGAAAGGATCTCATTCTGGGCACCATTGGTATCCTGGAATTCATCAACTAAAAAATACTGGTACCGTTCCTGGTAATTCCGCAACAGGTTTTCATCTTCCCGAAGGGCCTTAATAACCCACAGGATCATGTCACTGTAATCGTACCGGTTTCTTTGAAGCATCATTTCCTGGTAAACAGGGAAAAGACCGGCTGCAGCGCGCAGGGATTCCATTCTTTTTGTTTCAGCATAGATGGCATTCTCCTTCAGGTCGCCTGGTCTGAAACCCTTCATGGTGATATTCTTCTTATAAATAAATTCTTCCTTGTATGGCAGCTCCTCGAGGTAGCTGTCAATGCAGTTTTCTATGAAACCGGGAGTCCAGTTTTCGCGCTTCATTAAATCAAAGAGGTTCTTCAACCGGCCCACATCAAAGTATACATCACCTTTCAACCGTTTTAATGGATGGCGGTTATCGAGCTGGTCGATCAGTTCGCGAAGCAAATCAATCTGCTCCAGTTCAGAAATAGGTTCCAGTATGCGCTTTCCAAAATAGTCCAGGTTCTGCTGAATTACCTCATTGCAAAAGGCATGGAAGGTGTAGATATTTACGCGGTAGGCAGTTGGGCCGATAAACTGCAGCAACCTTTCGCGCATGGCAATGGTACCGGCATCTGTGTAGGTAAGACAAAGAATATTCTGAGGTTGCACCTGCACATCCCTTGAAGAAAGGATGTAACCAATTCTTGCAGCTATAATCTGCGTCTTCCCGGTCCCCGGCCCGGCAATCACCAGTACGGGGCCTTCAATGGTTTCAACGGCCTTTAGCTGGGCTTCATTGAGACGCTGCAGCTCCTGAACAAACAGGTCGTTGTAATTTATTACTGAAGAAGTGTCCATAGCAGGTTAAGCGAAAATAACTATTCGGCCCCCCATTTTTGAATACTTTTATTAACATGCATTTGTGTGTAAAAGTTGCTCCGGAAGCTGATACCCGGCGCTATTTATAATCTGAAAACCATACTAATGCCAAAGGGTTTTTTTAACAGAACATTTGATGTGATTTCTCTCCGGCTGGCATGAAATCCTTATTTACCTTTGCACTGGTTTTAATCAAAAACAGACCGAAAATTTTACCAGCAATGATTGAAAAATTACAAGCCATAAAAGACAGGTGGCTCAATATACAGGAGGAATTAAACGATCCGGTAGTGATCAACAATAAGCAAAAATATGCACAGCTCAACCGTGACTATAGGGAGCTTGAAAAAATAGTGGATGCCTCGGAACAGTATAAGCTGTTATTAAGCAATATTGAAAATAACCGGCTGATTCTCACGTCGGAAAAAGATGAAGATTTCCGGAACCTTGCGAAGACAGAACTCGATATGCTGGAAGAAGAAAAGTCTGAAATGGAAGACCATATCCGGCAGTTGCTTATTCCGAAAGATCCCCAGGATGAGCGCAATGGGGTGCTTGAGATCCGGGCAGGTACGGGAGGTGATGAGGCCAGCTTATTTGCCGGTGATTTATACCGGATGTACGTCAGGTATTGTGAGATGAAAAAATGGAAGGTACAAGTGATCTCGGAAAGCGAGGGCACTAAAGGAGGCTATAAAGAAGTGATCCTGGAAGTTACCGGTGACAATGTTTATGGCACTCTAAAATTTGAATCGGGGGTGCATCGTGTTCAGCGTGTTCCTGAAACAGAAGCGCAGGGACGTGTTCATACCTCAGCCGCTTCCATAGCCGTTTTACCGGAAGCAGATGAAGTGGATGTAGAAGTTAAAGATTCTGACGTTAAGATGGAGACTGCCCGAAGCGGCGGGGCTGGAGGTCAAAATGTAAATAAGGTAGAAACCAAGGTCATTCTTACTCACATTGCATCGGGCGTGGTGGTAATGTGTCAAACAGAACGCTCCCAGCTAGGTAACCGCGAAAAAGCAATGACCATGTTGCGGACACGCTTGTATGAAGAAGCCGTTCGCAAACACGAAGCGGCTATTGCCAGCAAGCGGAAGACCATGGTGAGCACGGGAGACCGGTCCGCAAAGATTCGCACTTACAACTATCCGCAGGCGCGGGTTACCGATCACCGTATTGGAATGACTGTATACACGCTCAATGATTTTATGAATGGCAATATCCAGGAGATGATTGATGCATTGCAATTTGCTGAAAATGCAGAAAAGCTGAAAGAAGGAAACCTGGTAGTATAATTTTAGCTTGGATAAAAGGGAACTCACAAATCAGTTATACTAATAATTTTTCGAGTTCAATCAACCGGGAACCTTTAAGAAGAAAATAGTAATCGGAAAATTTCTGTTCCTTAAACCAGTCCTTCAATTCAAAAACAGTATTGAAGTGCAGGGAGTGATTGTTTGATGTAAATACTTTGCCGAATTCCGGACCAATAAAAATTCTCTTTTCAAAATTATTTTCATTAATCAGCTGCAATATTTCGCGATGCTCCGCAGCGCTGTGATCTCCCAGCTCAAGCATATCGCCGGCAATAACTATTTTATGGTCTTTTGGAATTAAGGCAAAGCTTTCGACAGCAGCCTGCATGCTCGAAGGATTGGCATTATATGCATCCAGAATAAAGGTATTGCCATCCTGATTTAAAACCTGGGAGCGATTCATAGAGGGGCAATAGGAAGATATAGCCTCTTCTATTTTTTTCATGGGCACGCCAAAAAATTTCCCAATACAGGCAGCCGCCATCACATTTTCAAAATTATAGCTGCCGGCAAGCTGGGTTTGGATTATTATTTCCCCATCTTCTCCTGCGGTTTTCAGCTTCCAGTCGCCGGTTGCAAGTCCCCAGCTTACCTTGTCTTTCTCCCGGTTCATTATCTCAACTTTAAGGAAGGGGAAAGACCCGGTTATCTTTCCTACTATATCAGAATCATCACTGGATCCATAGGTCATGCGTTTTAAATCAGCAGACATTTCCAGCAGGTCTTTTTGAGCTGTGCTTACAAAGGCTACTCCTTTTTTCTTTTTCAGGTAATTAAACAGTTCTCCGTTGCCGTTTCTAACTCCCTCCTCGTTCTCATATCCTTCCAGATGGTCTTTACCATTGTTTGTAATGATACCATGGTCCGGCTCGGCAATTTCACAGAGTGCAGCTGTTTCAGACAGATGGCTGGCGCCCATTTCTATTACAGCCATTTCAGTTTCTTTTGGTATGGAGAGCAGGGTGAGCGGTACTCCGATCTGATTATTTAAATTTCCTTTTGTAGCAACAGTTTTAAAGGATGTCTCCAATACCGCCCTGCATAATTCTTTAGTGGTGGTTTTGCCGTTACTTCCGCATATGGCTATTACTTTGCCATTGATCTGTTTCCGGTGCTGATTGGCCAATCGCTGAAGGGTTTTTAATACGTCTTCTACCAGGATTACATTTTCCTGATCGGGAAACAGGTTTTCGTCCATTACAGCATGGCTTGCTCCTGCTTCAAGAGCTTGCAATGCAAACTGATTCCCGTTAAAATTCTGCCCCTTCAGTGAGAAGAATATATTTCCCTTTTCCAGGTTTCGGGTATCAGTGCAAATCCCAGATGACTGGGTAAATAACTGGTAAAGTGATTCCGCCTGCATCATTCTATTCCATTGCTTTTGCTACTATTTCTTCCTGTTCTTTTGCATGAAGCTTAGAATAACCAACTGCAGGCGAGGCGCTGGCTTTTCTCGTAATACCATAGAGTTCTTTGTCTTTGGGTTTCCAGTTTAACCTCAAAAAGCCATAAGCTCCCATATTATAGGGTTCTTCCTGCACCCAGATGAAGGTGGCCAGCTTATATTTTTCTACCAGTAAATCCAGCTGCATTTGCGGGATGGGATATAATTGCTCTACACGCACTATGGCAACATCGTTCCGGCTATCTTTTTCTTTCTTTTCCAGTAAATCAAAATAAATTTTTCCACTGCAGAAAAGAACGCGTTTCACTTTTGAAGCATCCGTACTGTTATCATCGATTACCTCTTTAAAGCCGCCTGTGGTCAATTCATGCCAATCGCTCACACAGCGGGGATGCCGCAACAGGCTTTTAGGGCTCATAACCACCAGTGGTTTCCTGAAAGGCCGGTATAGCTGCCTTCTTAATGCATGGAAGAAGTTTGCAGGTGACGTTATGTTGACTACTGAGATATTATATTCTGCGCTCATTTGCAGGAACCGTTCCAGCCTTGCATTGGAATGCTCCGCACCCTGTCCTTCATATCCATGCGGCAGCAGCAATACGATTCCGCTCATACGCTGCCATTTGCTTTCACCCGGAATAATAAACTGGTCAATTATGGTTTGTGCTCCGTTACTGAAGTCACCGAACTGAGCCTCCCACAGTGTTAGCACTTCAGGATTTGCAAGTGAATAACCATACTCAAAGCCCAGTACGCCAAATTCTGAGAGCAGTGAGTTATAAATTCTGAAATGTCCCTGGTCTTCCGAAAGGTTTCCAAGCCTGTTAAACCCTTTATTACTGGATTCATCGTAAAGCACTGCGTGCCTGTGGCTGAAGGTACCTCTGATGGTATCCTGACCACTGAGCCGTACATCATGTTTTTCAAGCAGAAGGCTTCCATAAGCCATCAGTTCTCCCCAGGCCCAGTCTATTTTGTTTTCCTTTTCAAAGAAATCTTTCCCCCGCTGCAGTATTTGCCGGATCTTTGGGAGGGGATCAAATTCAGGAGGTATAAAAGAAAGTTTTCCTGCAAGAAGCTTAACAGTTTCTTCTGTAACAAATGTATCCGGTGAGTGATCAAAATCTTCCGGTTTTGATTTACGCAATGCGCGCCATGCCAGTTCAGGTTGTTGATAGGTGTAAGGAAGAGGATGCTGTTTCACAAGATCCAGCCGGTCCTGAAGCTGTTTCCAAAAACTCTTATCAATTTCTTTTGCCATTTCTGCCTCGATATCACCCCGGTCTATAAGGATTTGAGAATATACTTCCCGCGGATTAGGATGTTTGGAAATAGCCTCATACATACGCGGCTGGGTGAACTTGGGGTCGTCTCCTTCATTATGTCCATAACGCCGATAACAGACCATATCAACGAAAATGTCTTTATTAAACCTTTGACGATACTCCACTGCTAATTCTGAAGCAAAAACAACTGCCTCGGGGTCATCACCGTTTACGTGAAGTACCGGGGCAAGCACCGTTGCCGCGTAGCTTGTGCAATAATTCGAAGACCGTGCATCATCAAAATCCGTAGTAAATCCTATTTGGTTATTGATGACGAAATGAATGGAGCCTCCCGTTGAATAACCATCCAGCAGGCTCATTTGCAAGCATTCGTACACTACACCTTGCCCGGCCACGGCTGCGTCGCCATGGATGATCACCGGTAAAATCAGGTCATATTCCCCGCCATACAGAGTATCAGCTTTAGCCCTGGTAAAGCCGCCTACCACGGGATTCACCGCCTCCAGGTGAGAAGGGTTTGGGGAGAGTTTCAGATAGATTCTTTTTCCAGAACCCGTTTGAAGCTCAGAGGAATAGCCAAGATGGTATTTAACATCTCCATCGCCCATAGTAGTATCGGGCTTCATGGTGCCTTCAAATTCACTAAAGATATTTTCATAGGTTTTGCCCATGATATTTGCAAGCACATTCAGCCTGCCACGGTGGGCCATGCCAATCGTAATTTCAGCAACACCGGCGGCAGATGCATTATTAATAATGGCGTCTAAAGCGGCAATAGTGGTTTCACCTCCTTCCAGTGAAAAACGTTTTTGCCCAATATATTTTGTTCCCAAAAACTTCTCAAAAACAACTGCATCATTTAACTTTTCCAGTATTCTCTTCTTCTTATCAATTGAAAAATTGAGATTGCTGTATCCATTTTCAAATCTTTCCTGAAACCATTTTAATTCTTCAGGCTCTATGATGTACATATACTCCACACCGATAGAGCGCGTATAGATTTTTTGCAGGTGATCAATAATTTTTTTAAGAGAAACTTTACCAAGCCGCAGTAACTCTCCTGCATAGAATTCTTTGGATAGATCGTCCGGCTGTAACCCGAAAAATTTGGGATCAAGGTTGGCATGCCTGTCTTTGCGTGGGCGAATGGGATTTGTATGGCTTATCAAATGAGCCTTTTGCCGGTAGGACGTAATAAGCCGTGCTACCTGAAATTCCTTGGCAACGGTATCATTTTGTTCGGCAGGAAAATGGTTATAAGAACCGGGTGTGTCCTCAAGATGCACCGTGCCATTTCCATTCTCATTTCCGACGCCTGAACCACTATTAGCAACTGCAAAATCGAATCCTTCAAAAAATTTTTTCCATTCACTATCTACGCTTGATGGATCTTTTTTATATCCTTCATAGAGTGATTCAATGTAAGCTGGTTCAGCATTAGAGATGTATGAAAAGTTACCCATAACAAAAATTAACGTCCGGAAAAAATAAGGGACTATCTTTTAATTGCAGTTATAATTTGAATTGCATGCAAAGCTATTGCTTTACAGGGACAAATGAGATCAGGGAATTGTCCCTTTTAAATAATATCCTGTTCCGTTATACGGGCGTTTTCGAGGGTGCTCCATGCATTGATCAGTGCAGCATCCCCGGTATTTCCCTCCACATTCTTCACACATGAAAAAATGATTATTACACTCGGGGTTCGCACAGTTGACCATCCGGGTAATCACAGTATTGCACCGGTAGCAATGGGAAATTACGGTTGGATTTACCTGATTTACATCTACTGTGATCCTTGAATCAAAGACATAGCACTTGCCATCAAAATCTTTTCCGTCCACCTGCTTTCCATACTCAATAATTCCACCACGGAGGTGATAGACTTCTTTGAATCCGTTTTCAAATAAGAACGCGGTTGCCTTTTCACAACGAATGCCGCCGGTACAATAGGCAAGAATTTTTTTGTCTTTATACTTTTCTAATTGTGGAAGATATTTGGGAAAATCCCGAAAGTGATCAATAGGCAACGTAACCGCCTTCTTGAATTTACCCACTTCCCATTCTATTTTATTTCGCACATCCAGGATAACGGTATCTTCCTGATCCATTTGTTCCAGGAATGTTGCCGGTTCCAGGTAGATGCCGTGATTTTTCCACACGTTTACATCTTCTCTTCCAAAGTGTACAATTTCCTTTTTATACCTGACGAACAGCTTCGTCATAGAAATAGTGTCTTCTTCATCGATCTTAAACTCCATATCCCGGAACCTCAAATCACTGAGGAGATGTTGCATGTACCGATCGCACTGTTCTATAGAACCGGATACGGTACCGTTTAGGCCCTCATCAGCAATAATAATCCTGCCTTTGATTTTAATCGAATTACAGAAATTAAGGTGGGCACTTGCAAAAAGCTCTGCATTCTCTATTAAAACATATTTATAGAAGAGAAGGGTTCTGAAATTTTTCATACGAATCGGCCTGCTGCAAACAGGATCGTGGCAAAATTAATAATACGCAATTACATGTTCTTTTTCTTTCCTTTTCAGTTCAGGAACTTTACAATCATTTGCAGGATAACCGACAGGTATTAAAAGAAAAGGCCGTTCATTTACCGGGCGATGCAAGACATCTGAAAGGAAATTCATAGGACTGGGAGTGTGCGTAAGGGCTGCCAGCCCTGCATTGTGTATTGCAGCGAGTAAAAATCCGGTTGCGATACCAACTGACTCCTGTACATAATAATTTTGACGCGTCTTCTCATTTATAATTTCGTAAACCCTTTTAAATATTACAATTAGCCATGGAGCCTTTTCCAGGAATGGCTTGTGCCAATCAGTTTGAAGAGGAGCTATATCTTCCAGCCATTCTTTACTCATTTTACTATGATAAGAGTTATACTCTTCCAGTTCTGCCCCATCTCTGATCTGTTTCTTAATATCAGTATTACTGACTAAGCAAAATGTCCATGGTTGTTTGTGAGCACCTGATGGGGCAGTGGAAGCAGTGAGTATAATATTTTCCATTACTTCCAGGGATACACTGCGATCTGAAAAATCCCGAACGGTTCTTCGCTCATTCATGAATTTATAAAACATACTGCTGTTCTCAAGCATCTTTGCTTCATCAACTATTTCACGATGATACGGGATGAAAGGATATTGACTATGGGACATCTTAATGATAGGAATATTTACAATTTGAACTATGTTAAAAGTTGCATAGATTTAAAACAGTTGCAGTTGAATGCACACTCTGACCTATGCATTTAGCAATTTCCAGATTTTGTCTTTCAGCTTATCAATATTTTTTTTATTGTGGGAAGAAATAAAAATATGGGGAATTGTTTTGGGAACTTCCGCTTTCAGCATTTTCTCCAGTTCGTCATCTATTAAATCACTTTTCGTGATTGCCAGCAGCCTTGGTTTAATAAGAAGTTCAGGGTTATAAAGCTTAAGCTCGTTAAGAAGAATTTTATATTCCTTTTTTATATTATCACTATCAGAGGGTATCATAAATAACAAAAGGGAATTCCGCTCGATATGGCGGAGGAAGCGATGGCCAATTCCTTTACCTTCATGTGCACCTTCAATAATCCCAGGCAAATCAGCCATTACAAAGGACTTATTTTCCCTGTATCCTACTATGCCGAGCTGCGGAACTAATGTAGTAAACGGATAATTTGCAATTTCCGGTTTTGCGGCACTCATGATTGAAAGCAGGGTTGACTTTCCAGCGTTCGGGAAACCAACCAGTCCTACATCAGCAAGAAGCTTTAGCTCCAAAATTTTCCATCCTTCCTTTCCATGTTCACCATCCTGGGCATGCATGGGTACCTGGTTGGTGGCACTCCTGAAATGCCAGTTGCCAAGGCCACCTCTTCCGCCTTTTACTAAAATTTGTTCCTCCTTATCGCTATTAATTTCAAATAATACTTCATCGCGGTCTGCATCTTTAGCCACGGTACCGAGCGGAACCTCCAGGATAATATCTTCTCCATTAGAACCTGTTTTATTGGCATCGCCCCCATGCCTTCCATCTTTTGCATGTACGTGTTTACGATACTTTAAATGAAGCAATGTCCACAATTGCTTATTCCCACGTAAAATAATGTGCGCCCCGCGTCCGCCATCGCCGCCATCCGGGCCACCTTTCGCAGTCAGCTTATCATGGCGGAAATGGACAATTCCCTTACCACCATTTCCACTCCTGCAAAAAATTTTTACATAATCAACAAAACTCGTTTCCATCAATTATATGGCGGCTTTACAACCGTGGTGTTAAATCAGATCAATTAATTTATTGCAAATATCAGGATACAAAAAAAAAGTCATTAGTCAAATGAAAAAAAATAGAAATAGCATTAGGGTTAGACTTTTAATACAAAGTCCTCAATTTTTTACCGGATGAATATTAGTACGGGAATAAAATATCACTGATACACAGACCTGTTAGATATTGGATCAATTTGATTGCATAACGATGAAAATATTTCTTCTATTGATCCTTCCCCGTTCAGGGCCCTGAGCTTATTCTGTTTTTTATAGTAATCAATAAGCGGTGCTGTTTGATTATTATATACTGCGAGCCGCTTTGTAACCACTGACTGATCCTGGTCATCGCTTCTTCCTGAAAAAGAACCCCTTAACAGGATTCTTTTTATTAGTTCGTTATCATTCACCTGTAGGGCGAGCACAAGAGAAACCGGGGTATTTTTTGAAGAAAGAAAGGCATCCAGTGCATCAGCCTGGGCAATGGTGCGTGGGAATCCGTCAAAAATAATTCCTTTGGAGGTTGAATTTTTCTCAGTAAAATCTGCCAGAATACGGATGGTAAGGTCGTCCGGAACTAATTGTCCGGCTTCCATATACTGTTGAACTTCCAGGCCAAGGGCAGTATGATTTTTTAATTCATTGCGGAAAATATCACCTGTAGAAATATGCAGCAGATCGTATCTTTCTTTAAGCATGGTTGCCTGCGTTCCTTTGCCGCTGCCCGGTGGACCAAAAAGAATTAGGTTGAGCATGATAGAAATTTCTTATAGAAAATAATGAAGTAATCCAGATTCCTTTTCTAACTTAAACAATAAGCGAACATTTATTTTTTCAAAATCTTAATATCATTATCTGCTTAAATTAACATCTGACATAAATATCCTTTAGATTTCTTCCCAATCCATTATAATCCAATCCAAACCCCACTAAAAATTGATTTGGTACTTCAAATCCAATGTACTGCATCTCTACATAATGTTCAAGCGCTTCGGGTTTAAGCAGCAGCGTGGCAATAAGTACGCGGCGAGGGTTTAATATTTTTAGGGTGGGAATAAATTCACGTAAAGTGGTGCCTGAATCTACAATGTCTTCCAGGATAACGATTGTTCTGCCACTGATATCTTTGTCAAGGCCAATAAGTGTTTTTATATCATGTGTGGAGCGTGTACCATCATAAGATGAAAGCTTAACAAAGGTTACTTCGCAGGTTATAGTTAAATCCTTAAGAAGATTGGCTGCAAACATAAAAGCTCCATTCAGTACGCCAATGAATAAGGGGAATTCGTGCTCCAATTCAACATTCATTCTGGTAGCCATTTCACTGATGCGGTCCCGGATAACATGGGCCGGAATGAATGACCGGAAATTTAAATCCTGGAGCGTAATTACTTCCATACGGTAAAAATAACTTTTTAGATATAAGACGTTAAGGATCTGTTATCCTCTATTCTTGTGCCATCCGGTAGTTATTCCTCGCTGCCTTCCAGGACGGGAACCATGCGGCTAATAAACCTATAGTGATAACTGTAAAGAACACCAGAATAAAATCTCCGATTTTCATGCGGACAGGATAGGAATCAATCACAAATGAACCGCCATGGATTTTCAATACATGGAATTTTTGCTGGATCAGGATAATGATTAGAGCCAGGAAAAAACCGGTACAGCATCCTATAAATGACAGAAGAAATCCTTCGTACAAAAATATCCGGCGAATGAGCCTTTCATTGGCACCCATCGTTTTTAAAATCCCGATATCTTTCTTCTTCTCAATTACCAGCATAGAAAGAGAACCTATAATATTAAAAGCAGCTACTATAAGAATAAAGGTAAGAATAGCATAAACAGCCCACTTCTCTGTTTTCATCACTTTGTAGAGTATTTCATTTTGCTGCAAGTGATTTTTCACTTCAAAACGAGTCCCGAAAAGTGCAGCCACCTGCTTTTGTACAGATGCATTATCGGCACCTTTATCCAGTGCCACTTCCAGGGAAGTTATCTTATGTTTATTGCCTGTTAGCTGTCGTGCAAATTCTATAGGTACAAACACATACTTATTGTCAAATTCTGCCTGGATGGCAAAGCTGCCGGAAGGTTTAATTAAACCCTGATTAAATGCATCTTCCGGGTTAATTACCGTTTTTTTACCTTTTTTTGGAATGTATACTCCCAGGTATCCGAAGGGATCATTATAATTAATACCCAGCGCCTGCTGAATTCCCAAACCAATAACCGCAAAATTGCTTTCCTTATCCTTTAAAAAAAATGAACCTTCATACATTGCAGAATCAATGCCGGTAAGTGCTCCATAGTTTAGCTCAACTCCCTTTACGGTAGCTATATACTGTTTATCTCCGTAATTGAGCAAAGCATTTTCTTCAACCACCTGGGATATTGCACGTACACCATTTATTGTTTTAAGGGAAGCAAGTACTGATGAGTCCGCTGAAAATGTTTTTCCTTCCCTGGCTGTGATGGTAAAGTCCGGAGTAAAAGTGTTATAGAGCGATATTACCAATCCTTCAAAACCATTAAAAACAGATAGTACAATAATTAACCCCATGGAGCCAACTACCATTCCCAATACAGAAACCCAGGAAATTATATTGATAGCATTTGAGGATTTTTTTGAAATAAAATACCGGCGTGCAAACGTGAGCGCAAGATTCATTTAGTTAATTGAGAGTCAGATATTCTATTGCTCAACCAGTTCTTCACATATCATTTTTCTTGATCTGTTTGAAAATTTCCTCTATACGGAATACTTGTTCGAGAGAATCATCCAAATAAAAATGCAATTCAGGAATTCGGCGAACCTGGTTGCGGATTTTATTACCGAGCTTGTGACGAAGTTCATTTTCCGACGCCTCTATCTCTTTAATAAACTTATCCTGATCTTTTATTTGAAATAAGCTCAAATAAATTTTTGCAATCAGCAAATCAGGAGACATAGTAACATGCGATATAGTCATCATACCGCCCTGAGCCATCGAAAGGTTTTCCCGCTGAAAAATATCACTCAGCACTTCTTTCACCAGCTTTGCTATTTTTTTCTGCTTTATCGTTTCCATCCCTTCAGTTTAATACCAATAGAAACGAATTTAATGCAATAATGTGCAACAGCAGGAATATTTTTTATGTAATTATAAATAGCAGTTTTTGAAACGGGAAAGTTTATGATCTTTGAATTTTCCGGTACTTATATGAATATGTATTTTTTAATCAAAAACAAATTATCTCCGGTTACATCGCCAATAATTTGCCAGGCGGCAGCATTTCATGAAATCGAATGTTCAATGTATGAAAGCCTGGATTTATTGTGAAAACCTATTTCCGCCTGCTTTCTTTCTCAAAACCTTATTCAGGCTTTCTTCCTGAATATATAGTGTTGGCTACATTAAGTATTCTGTTCGGAGCTGTAAACTTTTCGTTGCTTATTCCTTTACTAAATGTTTTGTTCGGAGGCGCAACGGTGCATGAGCAATTTATAAAACCTTCTTTTTCCTTTTCTGCTTCTTATTTTATTTCACTTTTCAATTACTATTTTAATACCATCCTTGCAAGCAGCGGCAAAGAAGGAGCGTTAAAATATGTATGCGCATTAATTCTGGTTTGTAATCTTTTTGCCAACATTTTCAGGTATTGGGCTCAGCGTGTACTTACCCGCATGCGAACGCGCCTGATCCGGAACCTGAGACAGGAGGTACATGAAAAATACGTTACCCTCGACCCCGGATTTTTTCAGCGTCAGAAAAAAGGAAACCTTCTTTCAATCATCTCAAACGATGTGCAGGAAGTTGAAAATTCAGTAGTCTCCTCCATGCAGGTAATCTTCAGAGACCCCTTCACTATTATAGCGTACTTCATTTTGTTATTTGCTATATCAGCACAGCTTACCTTTTTCACCATTTTATTTCTGCCTGTTTCCGGTTTCCTTATCAGTTCCTTTACAAGACGATTGAAAAAAGAGGCGGGATCTATTCAGCAAGTGCTTGGAAATATATTATCTGTGACTGAAGAGACCATCAGCGGTTCAAAAATTATTCGTGCATTTAATGCTGAATGGCTGCAGCAAAAAAAGTTTAAAACGGAAAATGATGAGTTTAGAAGCCTTGTTAAATCCCAGGTTAATAAACGCGAGCTTGCTGCACCATCCGCCGAATTCCTGGGTATCTCAGTAGTGATTGTTGTAATTATTTATGGAGGATTAATGGTGCTGCACCATGACTCAGGCATTTCTGCCAGCTCACTGATAGCTTACATTGCATTATATTCCCAAATATTAACACCCGCCAGAAATATTTCGGGAGCTGTTACCAGTATACAGCGGGGTCTGGCAGCAGGTGAACGGGTAATAGCTATTGTAGATTCCCCTATAATGATTTTGGATAGTCACGAAGCCATGCCATTGGATGCGTTCAGCCGGAAGATTGAATACAAAAATGTATCGTTTGGTTATGAAGAAAAACGGTTTGCTTTAAACCACGTAAGTATAACCATTAATAAAGGAATGGTGATAGCTTTAGTCGGGCCGTCCGGTTCGGGTAAAACCACATTGGCAGATCTACTCCCGAGATTTTATGATCCTACGGAAGGTGAAATCTTACTGGATGGGGTTAATATCAAGAGTTTCAGGTTGAAAGATTTAAGAAATATGATGGGTATTGTTACACAGGAACCTATTTTATTTAATGATACGGTATTTAATAACATAGCCTTTGGAATAAAGGATGTTTCTGATGAAGACGTGCACTATGCTGCAACTGTCGCTAATGCACATGACTTTATTATGCGTATGGAAAAGGGATACCACACATTTATAGGTGACCGGGGAAGTAAATTAAGCGGCGGAGAGAAGCAGCGCCTTACCATTGCAAGAGCAGTTTTAAAAAATCCGCCCATCCTGATTTTGGATGAAGCAACTTCATCATTAGACACAGAATCAGAAAGACTGGTGCAAGACGCATTATTTAAGCTGATGAAAAACCGGACAAGCATTGTGATCGCACACCGCCTGTCCACTATTCAGAACGCTGACGAAATAATGGTGCTTCGAAAGGGCTGTCTGGAAGAACAGGGTACGCATGCTGCACTGATTGCAAAAAATGGATTATACAAACACCTGGTCGACTTGCAAATGCTTTAGTATAATTCATACTCCCGGCACTTTAAATGTGTTTCCGGTACAGGCTTACTTGAAATAATTTGAAAACATATGGCAAATTCCTATTGTGCAGCAGTGAGGACAATGGACTCTGAAAGTGTCCATAAAAAATATCATGACAATGAGTATGGCTTTCCTATTGATGATGATAATTTATTGTTTGAAAGATTAATTCTTGAAATAAACCAGGCCGGTCTTTCCTGGTCTACTATTCTGAACAAGAAAGAAAATTTTGAAAAAGCTTTTCATGAATTCAATATAAGTACAGTTGCATTATATAAAGAAAAGGATGTAAACAGATTATTGAATGATGCCGGCATTATTCGCAATCGACTCAAGATTGCAGCAGCTATAGAAAACGCGAAGCGAATTAGAACGCTTCAAAAAAGGTATAGATCATTCAAACAATGGCTGGATCATCATCATCCTCAAACAAAAGAAAATTGGGTTAAAATTTTTAAAGAGACTTTTTTATTTACAGGTGTCGAAATTATAAATGAATTTTTGATGAGCACAGGCTATTTACCCGGGGCCCACGATAAGAATTGCCCTGTTTACAAAATAATATTAAAGCAAAGTCCGCCCTGGTCATTGTCTGTATCAAAGCCTGCCGGTCAAGTTTAAAAAAAATCCAAAATAAATAGTTAAACATTTGTTTAAAACAAGTGTTTAATTAATTTTGCGGGCAATTGTAATATGGCAACAGACAAAAGGGAGCAATTACTCACTGCTGCAGAGGAACTCTTTGGTGAAAAAGGTTTTGAAGGCACTTCAACACGGATGCTGGCCCAGAAGGCCCACATGAATGTAGCCATGGTTTCTTACTATTTCGGATCAAAGGAAAAAATGTTCGAGGAGCTGGTGCGCCGAAAAACTGAAAAAACCGGTATTGTTATAGACCGTGCCGAAGAGGAGATGAAAAACCCTGTAGAAAAAATGGAGGTTATCATAGATGTTTTTGTGGAAAATATCATGACCTACCGTCGTTTCCACAGGATTATGTGGCGGGAGCTCACACTCGATCAGCGCCCTGAATTAAATGAAAAGATTGGAGAGCTTTTGTTTCAAAATAAAAGAAAAATATATAAAATAATTGAACAGGGAATTAAGAGCGGCTATTTCCGCAAAGTGGATATCGATCTTAGCATCACAAGTATTTTTGGCACCATAAATTCATTGCTTATCTCAGAAAAGCTAACGCTCAGGATGAGTGGTAAAAAAAATGTAAATCAATTGTATCCGTCATTACTGGTAAGACTGAAAGCATATTTAAAAGATTGGTTGTATGTGTATTTAAGTGTAAAAAGAAAAGTCAGGTGAAATATAAACTTTTGGATTTGTGAAATGTTTTGAAACAGAAAATATGCTAAAACAAATTTTTTTTGCAGGTATCAGTTTTCTCGGGCTGTTTGTTCATTCGCAAGTTTTCGCACAAACTGCAACGGTAATTACTCTCGATGAAGTGATCCTGAAAGGATTGAATTATAATAAGACATTAAAAATATCGCACTATAAAACCGACGTTCAAAAAGCCCGGTATTACGAAATAAGGTCTTCTATATACCCACAATTAAACTTAAGTGCAAGCTATACCCGCCTCAGTAACGTGAATGAACCCCTCATCCATATACCGGGGCAGGAAGGAGGTTTTTCATTTCCTTCACTTGTAAATAATTACTACTCACGCATTTCTTTGGCACAACCCATATTTGCAGGTTTTCGTCTGAAAGCTGCTACAGAGCTTTTCCGGGATAATATCCTTGCTTCACAAGTTGATTCGCAAATAGATTCACTTGTTGTTGTTATAGATCTTGTAACTCTTTACATCAATTTATATAAAGCACAGCTTAATCTGGATGTAAACAGGAATAATATACTTCAGATTGACCAGCACTTGAAAGAAGTTTCTGATTTTGAGAAAGCAGGAATGGCTTTAAAAAATGATGTGCTGAAAGTGCAATTGGAGAAATCAAATGCTCAGCAGTCTCTGCTGGATGCAGAAAATGCCGTTAAAATGGCTTCTTTCAACCTGTCCCTCCAGTTAGGCATGCCACCTGAAAATGTAATACAGACAGATACGGCTGCCCTGGTTCAACCTTTAGAAATAAAATCTTACGACTATTATTTAGAGGAGGCACTTAGAAGCAGACCTGAGTTAAAGGCCAGTGATTTGCGGGCAGATGCCGCAGTAAAAAATATTAAAATATCCAGGGGTAACTATTACCCTTCTGTAAATTTTACCGCTAATGGCTACTATGCTAACCCCAACATAAGGGTAATTCCCAGTGAGCAAAAGTGGGTAGGTACCTGGGATGCAGGCATCGGAATAGCGTGGGATATCACCGGTTTATTTACTAATAAGTATAAAATAGAGGAAGCAAACACTAATCTTCTTCAATTACAAACGTTGCATGACCAGGAATCAGATGCAATAAAAGCGGAAGTATATCATAATTATCTTACTGCAATCTCAGCAACCAGGAAGATCGAGTTAAGCCAGCAGGCCCTTCAGGAAGCTGTTTTAAATTATGCGACTGAAAACAACCGTTATCTGAACCAATTGATATTATTATCAGATCTCACCGATGCCAATGTTGCATTGCTTTCTGCGCGTTTAAATGCTGTGAATACAAAGGCGGATGCTGTACTTGCTTACTACCGGTTGCTGAAATCAACAGGTAACTTAAACTATAAATGATTTAAAGCTTATATAAATGGAAAACCAGGTTCCTGAAAAAAAGAAAAAAAGTCGAATTCCTTTTATTGTCTTAGGAATAGTCCTCATTGTCGCTGCTTACTTTGGCATCACAAAATACATTTATGCGCAGCATCATGAGACCACGGATGATGCGCAAATTGACGGGAATATCAGCCCGGTGCTACCCCGCATTGGCGGATACGTTACGTGGGTTCTGGTTGCAGATAACCAGCCCGTAAAAGAAGGTGATACGCTTATTTTACTTGATACACGTGATTTACAGATTAAGCTTGTACAGGCGGAAGCTGCATTAGCCAATGCTCAGGCTGCAGTTGGTGTTTCACAAGCGGGCGTATCCACTGCTGCTGCCAATTTTGAAACAGCAAAATCTAGTATAAATGCAACCAGGGTACGTCAATGGAAAACAAAAGCAGATTATGACAGGTATCAAAACCTGTTAACATCAGGATCCGCAACCCAGCAACAGTTTGATGCGCTTAAGGCGGAAAAGGAAACGGCGGATGAACAATATAATGTAGTAGTGAAGCAGCAGGTAGCTGCCCGGAAGCAATACGATGCCTCGTTTCAACAGGTAACTGTTGCCCAGTCTGTGGTGAAACAGCGGCAGGCTGATGTTGATTTTGCAAAGCTGCAACTGACGTATGCAATTATTACATCTCCAGCCACAGGACTGGTGGCAAGAAAGAATGTCCAGGTAGGGCAACTCATTCAACCCGGGCAACCACTGCTTTCTATCGTTTCGGATTCTTCTATATGGGTAACGGCGAATTTTAAAGAAACTCAGGTCGATGAAATTCAGCCGGGACAGAAGGTGAAAATTACGGCCGATGCTTTCCCGGGAAAAGAATTTATGGGACAGGTAAATTCTTTTTCAGGAGCTACAGGAGCCCGGTTTGCATTGTTACCTCCGGATAATGCCTCTGGTAATTTTGTTAAAGTGGTGCAAAGGGTCCCCGTAAAAATAGAGTTTACTGGAAAGGATAAAGAGCTGAATCTACTGCGGCCGGGTATGAGTGTATATGTGGCTATAAGTACATCAGATTAGAGAGGCGGGATCAAATTTATTAGCCTCTGTATATAATTTTTTGCTATGTCAGAAACCGGAAGTCGAAAATGGATCGTCACAATTACAGTGATCCTGGCAGCATTGCTAGAGTTAATAGATACCACGGTGGTGAATGTATCTCTGCCGCAGATCATGGGTAATTTAGGGGCCACTCTCAGTGAAGTAGGATGGGTGGTTACCTCTTATGCAATTGCAAACGTGATTATTGTACCCATGACCGGCTGGCTTTCATCAAAGTTTGGCAGAAAAAATTATTTCACCTTTTCCATATTATTATTTACCGCTGCATCGTTTTTTTGCGGGAATGCAAACAACATCTGGGAGCTTGTCGCATTTCGTTTTATACAGGGCATAGGCGGTGGCGCTTTACTTTCATCTTCACAGGCA
This sequence comes from Chitinophagales bacterium, assembly GCA_013816805.1. NCBI lineage: Bacteria > Pseudomonadati > Bacteroidota > Chitinophagia > Chitinophagales > Chitinophagales bacterium. Next base: position 21,699 of record JACDDS010000019.1, read on the forward strand.
ATTCTTTATGAAACATTTCCAAAAGAGGAAATGGGTTTAGCCTCCGCTATGTTTGGAATGGGTATAATTATAGGGCCCACAATTGGTCCCACTCTTGGTGGCTATATTACTGATCATTTTTCATGGCCATGGGTCTTTTATATTAATCTTCCATTGGGCATTATTGCAGCTTTACTCACGGTTGCATATGTGCGTGAGCCAGAGCACAAGCGGGATACCTCCACAATTGACTGGATTGGGATCGGGCTGCTGATTGTCGGTATAGGCTCTCTTCAAACATTGTTAGAAAGGGGGCAAGATGAGGATTGGTTTTCGTCCCGGCTCATCATTGTGCTTACTGTTTGCGCTGCTGCAGGACTTATTGGTTTTGTCTGGCATGAATTAACCACTGAGCATCCGGTGGTTGACCTTAGAGTATTGCGAAACCGATCTTTAGCTCTCGGTACAATATTTACTTTCATCCTGGGGTTCGGACTTTTTTCTACCGTATTTATCATACCCATTTTTACACAGAATTTATTGGGTTTTACTGCTCAGCAGACCGGATTATTATTACTTCCGGGAAGTTTGTTCAGTGGTTTTATGATGCCATTTGTAGGTACGGCTTTAAAAAAAGGTATGCGGCCACAGATATTGTCAGCCGGAGGATTTATATTGTTTTTTGTTTTTGTATACTGGATGTCCGGTTTTAACGCAGATGTAGGACAAGGAAATTTTGTAATCCCACTTATCATCAGGGGCGCCGGGTTAGGATTATTATTTGTACCGATCACTACCATGGCATTATCCGGCCTTGCACCTAAAGATATTCCGCAGGGTACAGGATTAACCAATATGATGAGGCAACTTGGTGGCTCTTTCGGTATTGCATTAGTAGGAACATTTTTGCAACACCGTGTGGCTTTTCACCGCGCTGACCTGGTATCCTATATTAATGATTACAGTATTTCATTTCAAAACCGTATCAGCAGTTACCAGCAAAACTTTATTGCAAAAGGATATTCAATAAGCGATGCTCAGCAGTTGGCCTATAGAGCTATAGACGGAGCAATAACCAAACAAGCTTTTCTGCTAAGCTATCTGGATATATTTTTAGCCATTGGTGTTTTCTTTTTATGCTGCATCCCACTGTTATTTTTTGTTCGGTTGAAAAAGAGTGCGCAACCTATAATGGGAGGCCATTAATTAACTTTCCTGGGTACTGAATTTTTTGCTTTAATATTTTTTTTAAAGAACAATATATCTCTTCAACTCAGAAAAAAAATTTTCAAAGTTACCACTATCCCGGTGAAGGATAAGGTTGTTTTTTTTCTCCCGGAATAATAATATGAAATAGTGATTGTCTTCAAAGTCACTGCTTCTGTATCCAAGAATTTCATTCCATAAAAAGATTTTTTGATCGGAAGAAAATGAATTTCTTTTAACACGTTCCACAATCAAATTGTTGTTTGAAAATGTGAACCGGAATTGTTTGATAAAAGAACGATAAATCATTATTGCGCCGGCTATTGATGGAAAAAATAATAGAAAGATCCAGGGTACCACAAGTATAATAGATTTACTTACTGATTGATTGATGTTATGAAGAAAGGGTTTTATACAGTATAAGACAGTTGCATTAACCGCCACCAGCAACAGCAGGTCAATTGCGAACCAATAGTACGCACTGGGTTTATGGGCCCGGAATTCAAATACCATATCTTGCAAAATATGTATTATAAATGTAGAGATGATGCAATGGAAGATAGAAATCACAAATCAGGCTGGATAGAGAAGGGCTTTGATCTATCTGTATTTCGTGCTGAGTCTATAATATGCTCAATTTTTTCCCGCATTTTTTTACGATTAAAAGTAACCGCGTTCACGGTATCGTTAATAATCATGATTGATTGATTTTCTCCGTACAGCCATTCCTCCATATGGGCTTGATTTCCCAGGGTATCCTGCATATTTCCAAGATCAATTTTTTCATCAGGAGATCCCATTATACTTGTTACCTGGTTGGATCGCATACCGGTTTTAACCTGATGAAGCTTAGTTTCTATCGGGTTCGTAGTAAAGTGGCAGGCTATTAAAGTAAACATCCAGCTGATGTTTAAGCAGTATTTTTTCATAGGCGGTTTATAATACTCAATCAAATTAATTCTAAGCATAAAGAATTTGATTATATCAATACAATAGAATCAAAATTAATAACGGAAACCTTAGGTGTTTGATCAATTTTTTTAAATAATAAAAAAGATATGGTGGCGAAAAATATTGAAAAGGATTCCGGTTGATTTAATACTGTTACTGCTTGTTCGCTGCCTACAGCTATGGTCGAATTACTTTCCACTTTTTGAATAATTCTTCTATTTTTACCCGAATCCAAATTTTAACCATGGAAAATACACCTGTTAGAAGAGGTCATCCCAGAGGATTGTATGTGCTGTTTTTTACAGAAATGTGGGAGCGTTTTGGTTACTATCTAATGGTGGGTATATTCCTGCTGTATCTTACTGACACTTTATCAAACGGAGGCAGAGGATTTGATAACCACACCGCAATAGATATTGTCGGTTCGTATGTGGCGCTGGTTTACCTTTCTCCGTTTATAGGAGGTATGATCGCCGACCGGTTCATTGGTTACATCCGTGCAATTTTTATAGGTGGCACTTTAATGGCTGCCGGTTACTTTGGTTTATCGATACCAGGAACTAATACGCTGATGTATTTATCCCTGCTTTGTATTATAGTAGGAAATGGGTTTTTTAAACCAAACATAAGCACACTGCTGGGTATTATATACAACAAAGAGGATCTGAAGCCGAAGAAGGATTCTGCTTATATGATATTTTATATGGGAATAAACATAGGTGCTTTTGTTTGCAACTTTGTCGCCTCTTACCTGCGCAATACCTATGGATGGGGATACGCTTTTGCCGGTGCAGGTGTAGGGATGCTGCTCGGGCTTATATGGTTTGCATCCGGGCTAAAACATGTTAAGCATGCTAACATCAGAAAGCCGGTCCAAAAGGAGGATATGCCTTTCAGCAAGATCATGCTGTATGTGTTTGTTCCGGCGCTGGTTGCAGGTGCTATCGGATGGATGATACCCGGAACCCTTTTTGGCAGCGATTCGTCTGATGCTTTTATGGCAGCTACCATTCCCATAATTATTTTTTATTTTCTTCTCTGGAGGCGTGGTTCCCCCGAAGACCGTAAAAGTATTGCGGCTTTGCTGGTGATTTTTGGGGTGTCCATTGTTTTCTGGGTTATTTATAATCAAAATTCTACATCACAGACATTGTGGGCTCAAACATATACAAATCGCTCTATTCCTTCATATGCCGAAGGATTCACTAAAGCGCTGGGTATGCAGCAAACCGTAAATGCAAACGGCCATGATACAATTCCTATCATGGATCAGTACTTTCAGGCGCAGACAAATGAAGAGGGAAAAGTTAAAACGACAGTAGGAGTTGATCCTTATTTTCAAAATTTACCAAAAGATAAATGGCCGGCTGCCGGCACAAATCAGAAATTAATCTCTACGGAATTATTCCAATCTATTAATCCGTTTTTCATAATCATCTTCACCCCGCTGATAGTTGCATTCTTTGCATGGCTGCATAGAAGAAGAAAGGAACCAACTACACCTGCAAAGATTGGATGGGGAATTTTTATTTCCGGCCTGTCTGCATTGGTGATGGTTTTTGCTGCCTGGTCTGTCAACATTTATTCAGATAAAACAAATGCTTCGTGGCTTATTATGAGCTATGCTGTATTTACGGTGGGTGAATTGTGCCTAAGCCCGATTGGCTTGTCTCTGGTTTCAAAAATCGCCCCGCCACGGTTGACCGCGCTCATGATGGGAGGATGGTTCTTATCCACAGCTATCGGAGGTAAACTTGCCGGCACGCTAGCAAGCTCCTGGGATGTATTTATTGGTAAGCAGTGGTTTTTTATGATTTTGTTTATTGCTGCAGCAGTAGCTGCTCTTGCCGTTTGGTACATGGTAAAATGGTTAAATAGTATTGTACACGAACAAACAGGAGAATAAGGACACGACAGAGATCGGGAATTATTTGTTCCAGCAATTACTTTACCTGTACTCTAATGCCCTCTGAATGCGATGAATACTCTGGTGCATACATACATTCAATGGAAGTGATGCCGTTAGAGAAATCTCCTTTTGACTGAACGCGTAAAGGATATTCAAAAACATACGTTCCTTTGGGCAGATAGTCAAAGAAAAAATTGGTGCTGGCATCTTTAGTCTCTTCATAATATCCTAACCCATCCTGCCATTTATATCCGCTTAAAATGTTCAGTGGTTCCAGACATGCTGCACGCGTATCTTTGATATGAATATACTCCATGTTGCGGTCCGAAGTAACCTCCATACGGACCCTTATAATATCGCCGGGTTTTAAAGCAGATTGCTCAGTAAGAAGCACCATTACAGGACCATGAGGGCTTTCACGCTGAGCAAATAATTTCTTTTGCAGGTGAAGCGGATTTTCAGCGTAAGTAATTTTATCTGCATTTTCAAAATACTGGTAATAGGCTGCTCCCCATGTAATCTCAGTTCCGTTATTGCCGGTTGGAACATCGTGTCTCGTGATTTTAATATTGCCCATTTCAGGTTTCACCTCGATACCGTTCCATGTTGTTTTAAAATAACCGGTTCCGGACTCCTTTGAAATTTTGGAAAGGTTTAATACCTGGCTGCCCACGGAAATATCTAATTCAGGTTCATCAAGGGTTAATGAGCTGCTTTTTAATAATAAGGCATAGATGGCATCGGCTGTTGCTTTTGATGTTTTCCAATCCTGGGTTTGCTTTTGCTTCAGCAACCAAAGCTTGATATCATTTATTGCTTTCTGATCACCTGTAATTTCATCAAACGCCTCAATAAGTAAAGCTTGTGTCTCAATAGGCGCTTCGTACCAAAAATACCCACCACTGTTATTTTTCCAGTACATGCCTGTTTCTTCATTCGTGATGGCATTCTCCTTTAATGATTCAATAATGCTTACAGAGACTTTATGTTCACCATACCTTTCTAGTGCAAGCGCAATCATACCCTGGAAATAAATATTTTGTTTTAACCAATATTTTTTAGCCTGTGAGAAATAGTAATTGAAAGCTTCCTGAGCTTCTGGTTTAATTGATGCGTTCTTAAAAAAGCTTCTTGCATACAGATACTGGATTGCGTAGTCACTTAGATGGTTCTCCTCTCCCAAAGTTTTATTTTTCTTCTCATGCCCGTACTCATCTTTTATCCTATCATCCATGTAAATAAGTGCACGCTTTATCATTTCTTCCTCACCCGGTAATTTGTTTATTCCCAGATGATGCAAATGCCCAAAGCCTGTAAGTATGTATTGGGTAATAAAGCGATTATCGGGCATACCGGGAAACCAGCTCCATCCGCCATTTGAACCTTGAGCCTGTTTAAGCTTTTCAATAGAAGCTGTGCGATCATACGATATTCGATTTACATCGAAGAGCAATCCAATTCTTTTTTTTCGTTCCGTTTCATCCACTGCTTCTTTTATCCAGGGAGTTTCCTGAAGCATTAAAGAATTCAATTCCGGATCTTTTTCAAGATTTGAAATAAAAGAATTAGGAGTACTATTTTTCCACTGATCGAAAATGTTTTTAATCTGCGGATTCGAGTTTGCAAGGTATGACGCAAGCGTATTGGAGTAGAACCTGTTAAAAATTTGATCAGCGGATTGATAAGAATTTTCAAGCATGAAGGGAAGTGCCTGTAATGCATACCAGGTTGGATTCGAAGTAACTTCCAGTTTAAGACTATAATTTTTAAGCGTATTTGATGATGATAATTGCATTAGTTTATTTATTGAAATACTTTTTTCATCCGAACCGCGAAGCGTAAATGGAAAAGTTTCAGTTACCAGTACCTGGTTAGCAATTACAGGCAGTATGTTTTCTTCTCCATCAGATTGGTTACCTGCAGTAGCAATCACTTTATAATCTACGGCAGCTATGCCTTCCGGAACGGTAATACGCCAGGAAAGCGCATTACTCTGATTTCTTTTTATAAAAAATGACTGCTTATTTTTATCATTTAAAAATAAGTCATCCACCGGCTTCATTGACGCAGCATTGAAAAGCTGCAGGATGCTTTCACCGGATATATCATGGTCCGAAAGGTTTGTGACTTTAGCACTAAAAAATAGGGTGTCACCAATTCTTAAGAACCTCGGAGCATTTGGGGTAATCATCAGGTCTTTTTGTGTTATTGTTTCGCCGGTTACCATACCATATTTCAAATCCTTAGTATGTGCAAATCCCAGGAATTTCCAGCGTGTTAATGCTTCAGGCGCTGTGAATTTGATGATCACTGCACCGGCAGAATCGGTTTGTAGCTGTGGATAAAAAAAAGCAGTTTCCTGGAGGTTTTTTCTAATAGAAGTTAAGTCTTGCTGCAGTTTTTTACTATCTGTAAGGTTGTCTTCTGTTGGTTCATTTTTTTCCTCCATTTCGTCCTTTTGCAATGCAATATCCGAGGCTTGCGATTGATCAGCATCAGTTCTTCTTGTTTGCAAAGGCTCATACATCCTTCTTCCTACTGTATTAAACCCAAACCAGTTAAGCTGATCATATTCCGCAAAAAATCCTGCCACAACAGTGTTCATGCCGGGGTTGTAAAAGATTGACGTTGCACTGTTAAAGCAGCTGCCGGCAATCCATGAGTTGGCTGGATAAAAATTATTTTTATATAAATCAAAATCCCACTGATGCGGCTTTAATGCATCGAGCGAGGCATCGTACAATGATGCTACCATTTCTGCTGCTGAGACTTCACCTTTTAAACCTGTAATTTTAATTTTCCACTCTTCCTTTTCACCCGGCAATAATTTGTTTCTGAACGTTTGAAATTCCAGTTCTAATTTTCGGTCATCCGAGGCAACCATCACATTTCGGGTAAATGAATAAGCCCGGCCATGCTGGATCGTTATCAGGCTTATAGTTAAGCCACCGCGATACTTTTCTGAAACTGGAATCAGGATTTCTTTTTTCCCTTCCGTTAATGAGATTATTTTGTTTTCTACGAAATTGTTTCCTGATTGAATTTCATAAATTACATTCAATGCATCCTCTTTTGTTCCAACTTCTATGCGGACTAAATCTCCCTGCTCATAAATGGGAAGAAGATCTGTTATCCATAGGGTTTCTGATAAGGGAATCTGATTTTCCCCAGGTGAATAAAGGGTAAAATATTTCACCACTTTTATATCTTCACCAAAGGCATCCTGTGTTACCATTTCCAACACATATTTCCCTTGTGGCAATAGAGAGAAGTTTGTAGCAGAAAACATGGAATCTTTTGCGGTATCAAAACTTTGATCGAGTACCTTCAGCTTTCTTTGCCAGGTAGTATAATCGTCTTCATTATCATATGGATCGTTTGGAAAATCTGTAATAAACTCTCTTTGGGTCATTACAAACTGGTCAGGTCTTGACCATAAGCGTTTGCGGAAAATTCTATCTGGTTGCTGCAAAGAATACAAGCGGATAGTTCCTTTTGCTGACTGAAAGATTCCGTTTAAATTTTTTGTGGAGATTTTAAATTTGTATAAAGTATCCCTGGAAATAATTTCCGGAATATCAATATCTGCGTTCAAAGCAATATAGCCAACTGATACATTTGCTTCTGCACTGTGTGTTTCACCGTTAAGGTCAATTACGTCAGCCATCACAATAAAATTAAACTGCGGGTTCTCCTTTTTTGGGATTTTGAGATCGGGTATGGCCGTAAAAGAAATTTCAAATTGGCCCTCTTCATTAGCTAGTACATGTCCATTACCGATTTCCATTGCCTGTGTGAAGCGGGGTTGATAATATTTTTTTTGTCCATAGAAAACAGGAAATTTTGCCTGTCGTACTACTCTATAAATCACTTCTGCTCCGGCTAAATTTGATTCGCTATAGGATCTTGCCTGACCCGTTATATGTACCTCCTGGTTAAGGCGAAAATTTCCTTTCAGGCTGTCGAAGGTTACTTCAAAATGAGGACGTTTATATTCTTCTATTGACAGTGAAACAGCTCCATAGCTATCCTTAATTATCATCTCTCCGTTTAGCATATTCAAGGGTGCTGTAAACGACCCACTGAAACTTCCATATTCATTAGTCATCAGATCTACAGATGCTATTCTTTGATCATTTACATCGTAAAGCTCAACCGTACTTTTAAAATGAACCATCAACTCATTCTTTTCGCCTTCGGTTTGGAGTATAATGCCTTTAAAATAGATCGTTTGACCCGGGCGGTAAATGGAACGGTCTGTAAAAAAAACAGTATGTATTGTCCTGGTGTTTTGTTGCTCTGCAACCAGATATAAATAAAGAAAATCGGATGTGGTAAGTGTATCCTTTCCTGAATTAAATTCCACTTTAAAATTCATATTGGCGGCCTTTGGGGCAACTTCAATGAATCCATTATTGTCACCGACGTAGTTCTGTTCTTCTTTTAAATCATACTCACGGGTGTTGTAATTGTATTGTTGCGTAAAAATGCGCGCTTTTGGATTTTTAATCAGGTTGCCTGTTTCCCGGTTAAAGACATAAAATTGATATTTATTCGAGGCTCTTTTATTTACATAACCTAGATTGGAAACTGAAGTAAATACTCGCAACAAACCATTTTTTTTTGCAGAAAAGCTTTCGTCTGTACTTCCTATGATAATGAAGTCGCCTAAAGGCAGAGCGGGAATTTTTATTTCAGTGCTGTGCTGCTGGTAGTCATCCAAATCATTTACCGCCTGAGACCAGCTTTGTAATACCGGTTCATGAACATATTGTGCAAACGTTTTTTCTAAATCACCGGCATTTCTCTTGTTAAGTGCATCTGTATTCCTGATAATTCTGAAGAAGACTTGCTTTACATTTTGATATTGCAGCAATCCCCGAAAGGGACGATCCGGAATATTTACCTGCTCTGTAGTTAGATTAATATTCTGTAAAATAATCGATTCGCGAAGCGCCTCACAATTTTTTGCTGCATTGGTTTTCGGGAACTTTTTTAATACAATGTCACAATAATTTAGTGCAGTTTTTTTATCCCACTGGTGCTCCGCAATAAGTGGAGGTTGATAATCACTACTGCGGTTGTAATAAAACTGTGCAATGGCCAGCGAGACTGATGCGGAAGCAGAATCTTCGGTAAATTGAAATTCGAGCTTCTTTAAAGCCTCTAGATACAGACTATCCTTTGATTCATTTACACTGTTATTGCGCAAAAAATCAAATCGTTTCAATTCAATGTCCACTAAGGCATCAGGAGTTTTGACATTTAAATGGCTTGTAATAAGGTCTTGCAGAATTAAAAGAGCAAGATACTTTCCGGATGAAGTATCGGTCGTTTCGAATTTTTGGCCGGTAAAACTTTTGGCCTGTTCAAATAACTTTTCACTCGTAATATCGAATTTATTTGCAGGTTGTGTGAGATACGCTTCATCATTCATAAAAAAATCCAGCGCACGATTGGCTAAAAAATCATACAACGAGGGTCGGAACAGATCTCCGGTATTACCTTTTACCAGAATGGCTGCAAAGTCTCCAATAGGTAACTCCTTTAATGAATCTTGATTTTCAATAGACTCTTTATATAACTCAGTAACACGTTGCGTGATCTTTATTACATCCCACGTGGAAGGATCTTCTTTATTGAAGTCAGGAGTTTCCGTGCGCTGAGAAAATTGCCAGCGGTTTTGCTGGTAATAGCTCCAATACAATTCTGCCGCACACGATTGTAATATCTGTTTAGTGGGAAAAGTGCTGAGCTTAATTTCATTTTCAAAATCAAGCAAGGTTTTTTCATAACCTCCCTCCTGTAAAACTTGTTTGTACTTGACTTTATAAATAAGCGACTTAACTATTTGAGGTGTGTTATTCAATTTTTTAGCGAGGGCATAAATTGCATCCGCTTTTTGCAGGGAGGATTTGGTTAGTCCCTGTGCTTCCAAAGCATCAACTTCTTTCCATTGTTTTTCATACAATTCATAATGGGAAGTGGGCATGTTCAATGGGTTTTTCTGAAAGGCAAACAGGCAGCTTAATACAATGATGGTTGGAAAAAGTACAACGAATAAGGAACCTGCATACAAAAATCTATCTGACATCATTCAGCAGAATTTATAGTATCCAGTATTCTCATAATAAAATAATTATAATGAAGATGCTATGAACAGGTGTTTTCCATACCATCACACTTAGAAAATTTTCTGTACTTTCTTTCGTACCAAAATTGCAAATTGTTCAAAGCTGCCTGCTTCAAAGTTTTCTCCAGGAAAAATATAAAATATCAAATCGGTAACATAAAGCAATACCATGTTATTGGAAATAACTGCCTTGTTAATATCGCTCCATAACATTGTTCGTATTTGGTCCTGAATAGAAATTAATATTTCTGTATCATTAATATCAATTGAAAGCGGATCATAAAAATTTTTCAATTTTCGATATGCCCTTCTGCCCATCGTTTTATTGAGATACCAGTGAAGGCCAATTACGAAAATACCATAAACAACCAAAGAAATGCTTATAATCTTGTTCCCTTCTTTTCCTAAAATCAGGAACAATAGCAATCCGGCCCAAATCAAAAATGCACCAAGGAACATAAGGATTCTGCCCTTTAGCGGGAACAGCTTTCTATAGTGAAGTTCATGAGCCAGCTGGAGATTTCTGGGAGTATATTGAAAATTTATTCTCATGTGTTCTCTACATATTTCTTTAGAATTTTACAAATACGTAATAATGTAATCAACATAGATGTGGTCTCTTTAATCGTGGAGGCATTTTATCTGACGGGAAGCAATAGCTTTGCACAATAAACTTTTTAAATGGAATCAACGAGGCGGACTGAAATTAGCGAACTCGGCGAATTTGGATTGATACGTCACCTTACCAATAACATACGGCTGCAAAATAGTTCAAGCAAAATTGGTATTGGCGATGATGCTGCAGTAGTCCAGTATGATGCAAATAAGGCTACAGTTGTTACTACAGATTTGCTGGTGGAAGGAATTCATTTTGATTTGACATATGTTCCATTGAAGCATTTAGGATATAAATCCATAATTGTAAATCTCTCGGATGTTTACGCTATGAATGCAACTCCTAAACAGGTTACCGTTTCCGTAGCTGTATCGAACCGGTTTTCTGTAGAAGCACTTGATGAGCTATATGATGGAATTAATGCAGCTTGTAAAAAGTATGGTGTTGATTTGATTGGAGGAGATACCACTTCGTCATTAAAAGGATTAATAATATCAGTTACAGCAATGGGAGAATGCATTGATGATGCAATGGTATTGCGAAGCACTGCAAAGGAAAATGATCTGCTGTGCGTGAGTGGTGATCTTGGCGGGGCATATGCAGGCTTGCAACTGCTGGAGAGAGAAAAAAAAATATACAGTGAAAATCCCGGCGTAAAGCCGGATTTTTCCAACCATACTTACATTGTGGGCAGACAATTAATGCCGGAAGCCCGAAGGGATATAGTGCAGCTTTTTAAGGAATTAGATATGAAACCCACCGCAATGATAGATATCTCAGATGGACTTTCTTCTGAAACACTGCATCTATGTAATGCTTCAAATGTAGGCTGCAGGATCTTTGAAGAGAAAATTCCTATAGCCGATGAAACGTACAATATGGCATTAGAATTTAAGATGGATCCGGTCACCTGTGCGTTAAGCGGAGGAGAAGATTATGAATTGCTTTTTACGATTTTTCCGGATGATTACGATAAAATTAAAAATAATCCCGACGTTTCTGTTATTGGGCATATCACTACAAAGGAAAAAGGTGCAGTCCTGATTACTAAGTCAAATAACGCCCATGCCCTAACGGCTCAGGGCTGGAATTCTTTTGCTTCAAATTAAAATGGAATTTAAGTAAACTACCTGAGAATGGCTATGAAGACATGTGTGCTTTTTCTTTTCCTTAATATAATCGGAAATTTTGTTTTTTCACAAATTCCTCCAGCAATCACATGGCAGCACCCTTTAGGAGGAACGAATAATGACATTGCTTATTCGGTAATACAATCAGCAGATGGAGGGTTTGTAGTTGCCGGAAATTCAGCTTCGAACGATGGAGATATTCTAAGACCTGCAGATAACCTGCATGGCGGTAATTATGATGAGTGGATCGTAAAGCTTGATGCCCAGTCAAATATTCTATGGAAAAGGCATACAGGCGGTGTAGGATCAGATGTTGCCATAAAAGTAATGCAGATGCGGGACGGAGGATATATTGTAGGAGGTAATTCAAGCTCATTTGATACAATAGGGAGCTATAGTAATTCGGATTACTGGCTTAACAAATTAAATTCAGATGGGACTATAGCGTGGTCAAAGAATTATGGCGGTTCAGGTTATGATGATTTTGGTTCACTGGATACTACTTCAGACGGTGGATTGATACTTTGCGGTGGCTCCTCATCTTTTGATAGAGATGTTACCGGGAACTATGGCGCCAGTGATTTCTGGCTTGTAAAAACGGATGGTCTGGGAAATATTCAATGGCAGAAAAATTACGGAGGTTCTGAATACGATAAAGCACAGTCGGTAAAGCAAACTGCTGACGGTGGCTATGTTGTAACAGGCTTTACCAGCTCAAATAATATAGATGTAACGGGTTTCCACGGAGTAACGGACGGTTGGCTGGTGAAGCTTAATGCAGTTGGTAACATATTTTGGGAGCAGTGCTATGGAGGCTCTCTGGATGATTATGCGTATGATATATTGGTATTACCTGACAATAATTATATTTTTTGTGGATATACTTTTTCCAGCGATGGTGATGTTGTGGGAAACCATGGTTTGTTTGATGCCTGGGTAATGAAGATTGATCAGGCCGGAAAAATTTTGTGGCAGCGATGTTATGGAGGAGATTCCATTGACTATGTTTTGGCCATGGATAAAGTTTCTGATAATGGGTTTATCCTGGGAGGTTTTTCCACTTCCACTAATGGAGATTGTACATCAAACTACGGTGGTCAGGATTTCTGGATCTTAAGAATTGATTCATTAGGATCACTCATGTGGCAAAAAAATTATGGAGGAACAGTGGATGATGTGTGCAACAGTGTATACACCTTAAAGGATGGAAATTACATAACAGCAGGTTATACTACATCAAACGATGGTGATGTAATTGGAAATCATACACCCTATAGCTATAAAGATTATTGGGTGGTACTGCTTGATGGAACAGTTGGTATTTCTTTTCCAGATAGCGCCAATAAATACGTAAATGGATTTCCGATGCCTGCTCAAAATTATTTTACATTAGACCTTAATAGAAGTCCATTGCCAGCAAATAAAAAAGTGGAAGTGCAAATCGTTGATTTGTTAGGAAAAGACATGATAAAAGATATGATTTCCGATAAAATGGTTACGGTAGACTGCAGCTCATGGCAAGCAGGAATTTATTTATACCGTCTGAAAACTGAAAACGATATTATTGCAAAAGGAAAAATATTAATCCAGAAATAACGATAAGAAATTATCCTGTACAAGCATCATATAGCTCTCATAGCGCCTGCGAAAAAAGTACCTAAAAAAGGTAATGTTACCCAAAAAAACTCCGGTTTAAATATTAGGAAGCATATAAAACCTATTGCAGATATTATAGTTAAAATCCAATAAATGCCGGTTGGCGATTTTGGTTCCTTTTCAGTCATACTTTAAGGATTTTCTGCGAAGATAAAGATTCCGGTTTATAAAATAAATGATGCAGTTATAAATTAGATGAGGTTCATTTTCATTAGACGGTGTTATACTATTCTTATAATGCCCTTTTTTTTACTATGAATGAATATGGAATGATCTTTAAATTAAGGGCCTTAACCCACCGGTATGTACGGCGATTATAGTTAGAGGAGCAGGAAGGGAATTTTTCTTAATCAGATCGTAAATACCATACATCATTTTACCGGTATAAACCGGATCCAATCTAACGTTATGATTTAATCTGAAATTTTCTATAAAAGATATTAATGTTTGATTTGTTTTGGCATAACCTCCAAAATGGTAATTGTGATTAACACTCCAGTTATCGAACTTTTGTTTACAGGTATCAAAGACGAGTTCTTCTATACTATTTTCCAAATTAACCATTCCTTTCAACACCGAAAACCCAAGTACTTTTTCTTTACCTTGTAATCCTGTAATCAAGCCAGCAAGGGTGCCACCGGTACCGCATGGGCAGCAGATAAGATCATAGCCTATATCTATTTCTGATATAATTTCTTCACACCCTTTAACAGCTAATAAATTGGTACCTCCTTCCGGTAACACATAAAAATCACCAACCTTGTTTTTCAGTTCAGCCAGGAAATTTCCCGCTTCTTTTAACCGGTACTGTTCCCTGGAAATAAAGCGCAGGTTCATTCCGCTGTCCTGTGCAAACTTCAGCGTATCATTTAGAGAAGCATTGCGTTCGCCACGAATGATTCCTATCGTATTATATCCAAACATTTTACCTGCTGCTGCTACGGAAAAAATATGATTCGAATGAGCTCCTCCAAAAGTGAGCAGGGTATGCTGATGCAATCTCTTTGCCTCTTTTATATTGTATTTTAATTTTCTCCACTTGTTACCCGATACATAGGAATTAATAAGGTCATCCCGTTTTATGAAAAGGTGAATATCTCTTTTCTTCAAAAAGGTTTCCTCTATTTTTTGCAGGGGTGATGGAAGTGTCATAATGAAATGAAGTAATCTTTTGAGTGGGCCTCTTGTTATATTGATCCTTATCAGGGAGTTTTTTATTTAATATGCAGCAATTTCAGGAATAGCCGGTACCATTTCGGAACAATTTTTAAATTTACTTTGTAATTAAAGAAAATATTAAAAATGATTACCAAAATCACAGAAGGCATTAAAATTTCTGTGGAAACCTTTTACCAGGATGAATATTCCCAGCCACTCAATAATGAATTTATGTTTGCATATCGAATCACCATTGAGAATGGCAGTGATCATACCATAAAGTTGCTTCGTCGCCATTGGTATATTTTCGATTCTCATGGGGTTACACGTGAAGTGGAAGGCGAGGGTGTAGTTGGATTACAGCCAGTGATCGAACCAGGCAAGTCGCACCAGTACATATCAGGTTCCCATTTGAAAACCGAAATAGGTAAAATGTATGGGACTTATCTTATGGAAAAAGTAATAGATGGAAAAAAATTCAAAGTCAACATTCCTGATTTTCAATTAATTGCTCCTTTCAAGCTTAATTAGTTATGCTCGGACATAAAGGATATATATTAGACCCTCATATCGGTTATAGGTTATTCAAAGAATAATTCCGGTTTTTAGCACTCTTTTTACTGTTGCCTTTCCTCCATCAAAGCTAACCGTTCGTGTTATATCTTTGCCCGCTTTGGAAATAACCTCTTTGTGAAAGTCATCGAATATATTCAACGATCCAATGCTACCATGGTATCGTTTGAAATACTTCCTCCAATGAAAGGAAGGAGCATTCAATCCATTTACGATACTTTGGATCCGTTAATGGAGTTTAAGCCGCCTTTTATTAATGTTACTTATCATCGCGCTGAATACATATACAAGCGAAACCGGGAAGGCCTATTTGAAAAGACTATAATCCGAAAGCGACCCGGTACTGTCGGTATCTGTGCAGCTATTGTAAACAAATATCATGTAGATGCTGTGCCTCATATGGTCTGTGGTGGGTTCACAAAAGGTGAAACCGAGGATGCATTAATTGATCTGGCTTTTCTGGGTATCGACAATATATTAATTATCAGGGGCGATCCAAACAGGAATGAAAATTCCTTTGATCCTGAACCGGGTGGCCATGCACATGCTATAGATCTGATGAAGCAGGCCGTTAACATGAACCGCGGAATTTTTCTGGAAGAAGACCTTTCCGATGTCTCACCTACCAACTTTTGCATTGGCGTAGCAGGATATCCTGAAAAGCATTATGAAGCACCTAATATGAAAATGGATTTAAAGTATCTCAAAGAAAAGGTAGATGCAGGGGCACAATACGTGATCACACAGATGTTTTTTGACAATAATAAGTTCTTTGAGTTTGTAAACAGATGTCGCGAAATTGGAATCGAAGTACCCATTATTCCGGGTATAAAGCCCATAACTTCAAAAAAGCAGGTAAATACTTTACCAAGGTTGTTTCATGTAGAAGTGCCTGAAGAACTGGCAACGGAGCTTGAAACTACAATAACAGATGAAGCAGCCCGTAAAGTAGGTATTGAATGGTGCATTCAGCAGTGCAGGGAGTTAGTTAAAGCAAATGTCCCGCTGTTGCACTTTTACACCATGAGTAATCCGGCACCTGTAAAAGCAGTGGTAAGCAACGTATTCTGATTTACGTAATCAAGATAATTTCACCTAGAGAATGGATGGAAGGATTATAATGAAAAGTTTTCAATCCTACTTTTTTTGCACCTTCTATGTGCTGCAGGCTGTCATCAATGAACAGGGTTTCTGATGGATTAAGATTATTATCGTTGAGCACTTTTAAAAAGATTTCAGGACCGGGCTTACGCAATCCAATTTCACATGAATAATAGGTTTCGTCAAAATATTCAGTGAGGTTTTCTTTTCGATGCGATTTTATTAAATAATCAGAGATACTTTTTAAATGAATAGCATTGGTATTGCTTAATAAAAAAGTACGGTATTGCTTTTTTAATTCCTTTAAAACCTCAAATTTTTGCTGCTTAATGCCAATCAGCATAGCATTCCAGGCAAAATCAATTTCTTTATCAGAAAGTTTGGTGTTCAATAGTTGGTTTAGTTGTGCATGAAAATCAGTATTTGATATTCTGCCTGTATCCAGGTCATCAAAAAGCCGGGTCTGTTTTATTTGTGTAAAATGTGCGTCCAAATTTTCTACTCCTAATTTTTTAAATTGAATTTTGGTGCGATTGTAATCCAGATCAATAATTACTCCCCCATAATCAAAAATGAGGTTTTTAATTGTCTCCATTTTTACGTCTAGTTTAATAATTGATACTAAAGAATTAAATAGCTACATCGTTAAAAAAATACTGTTTTAATTCGTTTCATATAATAAAATTTTATTCAGTTTAGGAACTATTTTGCCCGATATAATAAATACATTGCATCAGACTTGCAGTATTTCCCATGGCTCTTCAGCTTAATGATAAAAATCCATTGGTAAAAAAGTGGCAGCAGTTTTTAAACCTGCAAGGTTTTAATTGTGGTGAACCATCAGGAAATTTTGATCAGAAAACCTTTACAGCTACAAAAAATTTTCAACAATATTATAATATTCAGCAAACAGGTGAAGCTGGAAGTATTACACTTGGTAAAGCGCATCAACTTGGTTTTAACCCTGAAAAAGAACCGGGTAACGATCAGATAAAATCAGATAAGGAGCTTTTGCAGTGGATTAAAGCAAATCTTTCCGGTATTATGAAGCAGGCGGTGTCCGGTATGCCTTATACGGAAGACTGGCTGGCAGGAATGTGTGCACGGGAAACAGGATTTAAAATAGTTTCTTATATTAACCAGGGGCACGATTTTAATTTTATCTGTACGAACATGAAAGGTGATTATGGTCAGCGTAAAGGTGACCCGGGGCCAATTTATCACGGCTATGGTTTTTGGCAAATAGATATTGCATCTTATCCTGATTTTGTTGCGTCAGGAGCCTGGCAGGATCCTTTAGCCACTGCAAAGCAAGCAGTAGCCGTTTTGAATGAGAAAAGAAATTTTTTGGAGTATGTTGAAAAGCAACTTTCACCCATTGATTTTGAACGTGCTGTTACGGCTGCCTATAATTGCGGGCAAGGTAATGTGATGAAAGCGATCCATAATAAATCAGATTTCGATTGCTACACCTATCACGGAGACTATTCACAGGAAGTGTTTCGCTATCGGGGGATATACAGGATGTTATAGATGAAAGGATTATTGCTTAAGCTTTTGCAATACCTGATCAGGCATTAACTAATCTTTAAAACGCCAAAGCGGTTTCGTAAAATCTTATAACTGTCTTAAATTGCGCTCTTTTCAAAAAATTTTATTCGGGCCCATAGCTCAGTTGGTTAGAGCGTCGGACTCATAATCCGCAGGTCCCAGGTTCAAGTCCTGGTGGGCCCACTTAAAGGTTTTTATCTTTTCTGTTTTGTATACACACAATTGCCATTTCTCTTCATAGTTACAGGCTGCAAATAAATATGCAGATCTCTCTGCTCAAATCTTTTCCTTTATAATATGAAAACAGTAATAATAACAGGTGCCAGTGGAAACTTAGGTACTGCGGTAGTAGATAAATTTTTGTTGAAAGGTTATCAGGTGATAGCCACCGTTTCAAATGAGAGCGCAATAAATTCTATTTCCCATAATGATAATCTTGATATATCAGCCGTGAATCTGGCTAATGAATCAGAAACTTCGGAGTTTGTTGAAAGAATCATTCAGAAATACCATTTAATCGATGCTGCGCTATTGCTTGCAGGAGGATTTGCATCAGGAGCTCTTGAGAAAACGAGTGGCACGGATCTGATGAAACAATACTCTTTAAATTTTGAAACTGGTTATTATGTGGCGAAACCGCTTTTCAACCATATGATGAAGCAGGGTAGGGGGAAGATTATTTTCGTAGGATCCCGTTCGGCCATAAAAGCCTCTGAAGGGAAATCCAATATAGCGTATGCACTTAGCAAAAGCTTACTCTTTAATCTTACTGAATTAATGAACGCAACTGCTAAAGGAAAAAATGTAACTGCTACTATAATTGTTCCCAGCACCATTGATACACCTGCTAACCGTAAAAGCATGCCTAATGCTG
Source organism: Chitinophagales bacterium (assembly GCA_013816805.1). Taxonomy (NCBI): domain Bacteria; kingdom Pseudomonadati; phylum Bacteroidota; class Chitinophagia; order Chitinophagales; species Chitinophagales bacterium. Next base: position 40,536 of record JACDDS010000019.1, read on the forward strand.
AATTTAACAATTGGGTAAAGCCTCAACAGATTGCAGATGTTATGGAGATGATTTGCTCTGAAACAGGAGATTCTTTGAGAGAGACAGTTTTGAAAATTTATGGAAACGCCTGAAACATCCAAGGTATTTAAGCTATCAGAACACTTGCTGAATCAGATGCCTATAGTCCAACGCAAGGATATCCATTTATAGAAATGATACACTTAATTTAGCACGAAGCGATAAGTTGTTTCTATACCAGCAGCTTTCAAATGCAGAAAAAAAATTCCTTTATGGTTTTGTAAATTCAAGCCATAATCGGAAGGTGAAGATCCTTTGTTAAAGTTTTGCACTAGTATTCTTTGACCCAGGATATCATAGACGCTAATGGCTGAAGTGTTATCTGGCAGGTTATTAATAAAAACAGTTCCCTTTATGCAAAGTAGCTGCGGAGGCAATGGATTGTGATTATCTATACCAGAAGCAGTGCAGTTACCAATAAGCCCGCCGCACATTCCGCCTCCCCAAAAATGATCATAAGTGATACAGTGAATCAGCACCCAGCTATAATCGGCAATATTTACATTGGAGGGAACAATATAAGATTGTGCACCGGTTGTATTTTGAAGAATTCCAATTTCGAGCTTATCCGGATTATTATCATTCGGCGCTGTAAATGTTTTCGAAAGAAAAACGTGAACATCAGGCCCGCCTGCGGTATTAAAATTACTATCGAACCGTACTATTAATTGTCCGTTTTCATCTTCGCTTATAGAACCAGTACCATAAATATCGTAGCCGCCGGGGGCCATTAAAAAGCTATCGATATTTCGGTAACATTCCTGTGCAAAAACAAGATAACAGCTAACCATTAATATTATCATTATCAAAAAGCCTTTTTTCATCCTCTTAATTTACTTTAAAGATAGTTCTAATAAAGTGATCGCTTCATCTTAGAATTGCTTGCAATGTTCGCATTACAATATTTTTAAACTGACGATCAGTTTACCGGAAGGATATTTCATGATAATAAATTAGAAAGGTCCAGTGTTTTAATATTGACCTGAAATTCCGATGCAGACTAAAATTTCAGTTGCCCAGTAATATACTTCTCAGTTCCACCTGATTTTCAGTGGAATCAAATATGGCGTTAACCGGTGTTTTAAATCCCGTGATAGCACGGGAAACAATTGTACCTTTTGTGTCCTTAAAATTTAATTGATAATTTTTATTGGATAGGAAATACTGCTCAATTAATAGTTTAGAGGGATCTACTAACCAATATTCATCCACTCCGTGATGAGCATAATCTTCAAATTTCACCCCGCGATCAATCGATTCCGTAGAACGTGAGAGCACTTCCACAATCAGATCTGGTGCGGGGAACTTTAATTGTTCCGGCTTTATATTGTTGGCCTTTGCAGAAGTGTAAAAAATTATATCCGGCTCATAATCATTACGTGTCAGCGTAACCAATGCTTTTTCAAAAAATATTTCCCCTAATTTTTGCTTATGCACATAATTACGCATGAGGTTTACAAGATTAGCTACTATCGATGTATGGAAGGCTGTCGCCGGTGATTGCATAATAACGTTACCATTTATAAATTCCGCTTTATCATCCTCGCTTATAGACTCATAAAAAGCATATCTTTTATCGCGTTCTTCAAATAAACGATTCTGCAATTCCGCAACATACTCATTCAGCTTTGGAGAATTTATTAACGGTTCGAGTATGGACTCCATGCTCAATATTTTTTTACAAATCTAACGAAATGGTCCCGGATTGCGGGTTTCTTATTACCTTTTAAGCTCTTGTTTTTAGGAAGAATAGTAGTTTCTGTAATCCGAACTTTAATTCAGAGTTTTCGTTAGTACCACGTATCAACCATGTACAGCAAGTAAACTGATTGTATAATTTTTTAACTTTAATATATTCCATAGTATGAAAGCATCCTTCATTTCAATTTTATCGTTGACAGTGGTTTTACTTTTCTCCGGCTCCTCTTTACCCTCTTCCTTCGAACCAATTGCAGTTATTGAGCTTTTTACCTCGCAGGGGTGCTCCAGTTGCCCTCCGGCGGATGAGCTGCTATCGGCAACAATTTCAGATGCTCAAAAAGATGGCAGAAAGATTTTTGCTCTCGAATTTCATGTGGATTATTGGAATCGTTTAGGCTGGGCCGATCCTTTCAGTGATAAATCATTTTCAGAACGTCAAAGTACCTATTCAAGATTCATGCATCTTCAAAATATCTATACACCGCAAATGGTTGTGAATGGAACACATGAATTTGTGGGCTCCGATGATGATAGGTTAGGTGTTTCATTAGCTGAAGCAATGAAAGTAAATGCCGCTGCAGCTTTTAAAAGATTGAATGCAGCACGCAATGGAAACCAAATTGAGGTGCAATACGAACTCGATGGTGATTACACGAATTGTAAGATCAATGTTGCCCTTGTATCATTGAAGGAATCTACTCCTGTAAAGCGCGGAGAAAATGGGGGCCGGACATTGCATAACGCAAACGTGGTGCGTCAATTTACTTCGATGAAGGCTGAAAATACAGGTATAATCCATTTAACCGGTTCCTTGCCTGAAGATGCAAATACTTCAATTATTGCCTTTGTACAGAATAATACGGATATGAAAATAACCGGAGCGGCATCTGCTGTATTCGCTAAATCTGAATAAGCATTAATACGATTCCTTGAATGCTATGGAAATCGTAATTCTGATATTACAGGGATAATTCCGCGTAACAATTATAAAATATTTTAATATTACGGGATGAAAAACCGTAAAACAATATTGCTTTGGATTTTAAAATTAATAGCAGCGGTGATTATGCTGCAGACCTTATACTTTAAATTTTCTGCCCACCCAGAAGCAGTTTACATTTTCTCAAAACTTGGTATGGAACCTTATGGGCGCATAGCAATTGGGATAATGGAATTAATCGCATCGGTGTTAGTATTAATTCCCCGCACTTCCTGGTTCGGAGCCCTCATGGCTATTGGTTTAATGGGCGGTGCCATTTTTTTTCACCTTACCAAACTTAAAATTATAGTCTATAATGATGGTGGGAAATTATTTGCAATGGCTTTAGCAGTATTTATTTGTTCTTCCATTATACTTTGGATGAACCGGAATAAAATACCTTTTTTACCAGGCTTGCTTAAGTATAGATTCTGCTTGTCACCGGGTAACAAATAATATTGGTATCAATAAAAGGTTCATTCAGTTCTCTGCAAACAATCTTTACTTTATAACCTGCTTGTAGCTGTGCTCCTGTATCTCTTTAACTTTATTGATAGCAAGCGGTTTACTTATAATATCAAGCACTTTAGGATACGATTGTGATCTTTTAATATCATCAGGATCAATAGAAGAATATAAGATAAATATCTTGCAATTCTGTATCAGAGTGTCGGGAAGGTAATGATACTCGTCAAGGAAATTCCATCCATCCATTACAGGCATACTCAAATCCAGAAAAATAATTTCAGGTAAATCATAGTTAGTATCAGAAGAAACTTTTTTAAGATCAATAAGCGCTTCAGCAGGATCAGTATAACTGGTAATGTCCTTTGCAAAAGAAATCTTTGACAAAGTCATTTTGGTAAGAAAGATAAAGGTAGGATCATCATCTATAATTAAGATGCGATTGAAAGCCTTTTTCATTTTTTTGAATGTATCTATAACTGAGCTTATTAGTTTGCTCTAAACCGGAAACATCGGGAAAAAGTTGCTTTCTGAAATTTAATGCTTATTAAATAATGTTCAATCAATAGATGGTAAGTGATTTTCTACTTTAAATGCCTTCTTTTTTGTAACGATTTGCAGACAATTGTAATTACTATTAAATTAACAAAAAACGCTAATTGTATTCTAACTATAATCAAAGAACGCGCTTACCATCTGAACGGGTACTAATCCAGGTAAGAGATGTTCCAAATTCAGGTAGGTTGTTGAAAGGGTGAATCTTCAAACTTATTTAAATCATTAAGATTATAAGTTTTAAGAGTATTGCTCTCATTAAAATTTATATAAAAGTTATTTCTTCTTTTGCCTCATTGCATATATTTCTTATAGCTTCATAAATGAAGAATGCAAAGCGATGTATTGCATAAGCAACTTATCAGGATTTCCCCTTAAATCTTTTTTAACTTGCGCACTCTTTTAACAAAAAATAAACTTAATGAACTATGATTTAATTGTTATAGGAAGTGGCCCGGGTGGTTATGTTGCAGCTATAAGGGCATCACAATTGGGATTAAAGACGGCGATTATCGAGCGCGAATCTTTAGGAGGTATTTGTCTTAACTGGGGATGCATACCAACCAAAGCCTTATTAAAAAGTGCCCAGGTATTTGAATACATACGGCATGCAGCCGATTATGGCATTCAGGTTAGTGATAGTAGACCGGATTTTGACAACATGGTTAAAAGAAGCAGAACAGTGGCCAATGGAATGAGTCGTGGTGTGCAGTTTCTTATGAAGAAGAATAAGATTGAAGTGATAATGGGAACTGCAAGCTTAAAAGCGGGAGATTCAGCTAATGGGCGAACAGCAATTGTGACTGAGCCTTCAGGAAAAAAAACAGAACATTCCGCAAAACACATCATAATCGCTACAGGCGGGCGTTCTAAAGAATTGCCCAACTTGGAGCAAGACGGAAAAAAAATAATAGGATACCGTGAGGCAATGGTGCTTCCTCAGCATCCGAAAACAATGGTAATCGTGGGTGCAGGCGCTATCGGTTCGGAGTTTGCTTATTTCTATAATTCAATCGGTACAAAAGTTACACTCATTGAATTTATGCCTGGTATTGTTCCAGTTGAAGATGAAGAAATATCGAAAGAACTTGAAAGGAACTTTAAAAAACAAGGCATAACTGTAATGACGGGTTCTGCAGTGGAAAGGGTAGATACTTCCAGCCCCATTTGCAAAGTATTTGTAAGATCAGGGCAAGGTGTTCAGGAAATTGAGTGCGAAATTGTGCTGTCTGCGGCAGGTGTGGCCACCAATATTGAAAATCTGGGTTTGCAAGAAATTGGAATTAAGACCGAAAAAGGCAAAGTGCTGGTCGATGATTTCTATAATACAAATATATCAGGCTACTATGCTATTGGTGATATTGTAAAAGGCCCCGCATTGGCTCACGTTGCAAGTGCAGAAGGAATAATCTGTGTTGAGAAAATTGCAGGTAAAAATCCCGAGCCGCTTAACTACAGCAATCTTCCGGGATGTACTTATTGCTCACCTGAAATCGCCTCTGTTGGTTACACAGAAAAGCAGGCAAGGGAAGCCGGCTACGAATTAAAAATAGGAAAGTTTCCCTATTCGGCATCGGGTAAAGCAAGTGCCGCAGGCGCTAAAGAAGGATTTGTGAAACTGATTTTCGATGCAAAATATAATGAATTCCTTGGAGCTCATATGATCGGTTATAACGTGACTGAATTAATTGCTGAATGTGTAGTAGCCAGAAAGCTGGAAACTACGGGACATGAAATTATTAAAAGCGTACATCCGCATCCTACTATGAGTGAAGCCATAATGGAAGCCGCTGCAGCTGCTTATGGAGAAGTGATTCATATATAAAGTTGATAGCATCACGGATAATGATCTAAAGTGAATAGAAAATCCTGCCAGATCCTATCACTTTTTATGAAATAAATCAAATTATATATCTTGTTCCATGTTATCTCATAAGGCTAAATACGGATTAAAAGCTGCGTTTTACCTGGCACGCCGTTATGAGGAGGGTCCCGTTCTAATTTCAGACCTGGCAGCTGCAGAATATATACCTAAAAAATTTCTCGAGCATATTTTACTGGAATTAAAAAAGCATGGAATTCTGTATAGCCGTATGGGGAAAGGCGGCGGTTATTCATTATCTAAATCGCCTGAAAAAATTTATCTGGGTCAGATCATTCGTACACTGGACGGACCCCTGGCTCCGGTAGCATGTGTAAGCAAGACAGCATATGTCCGCTGCATTGAATGCAAAGACGAACGAACATGTGAAATCCGTAAAGTAATGAAGCACGTCAGAGATGCTACTGCAGATATTCTTGACCGTACCTCGCTTGCTGATGCAATGCATGCAAAACTCTTGCTTCAAAAGCTTTAAAGTTTAATTGAGCAGTTGAATTACCCTTCATTAAGCTGAATTTGAAACCGCACCTTTCGAATTAAACTATCTTCTGATTTCAGCAAGTAAAATTATTCTACCGCGGCAGTAGGCTTATTTATCGCATTAATTTAATCGTGTTTTTAAAATTATCAGTCTGAGAATGAGCAAGTAAGGATTATTTTTAACAATGGTCTACTACTTCTATAGACTAAGAATATATTTGTGGCTTCATAAAAAAAAATTAAACCCTCATGAAACAAGCGATTACCAAAATAACGATTGCATTAGTCATAATTCTTACCCTAAATTATTCATCTCTTTTCGGTCAGATAAACGGCAGCAACATGCCAGGTGATTCTACCAAAACTGTTCAGGCCGCACCAACGCCGCCAGCTCCTGTAACAATGCTTACTTTCCCGGTGATCTCGAACATCTGTAAAATTACACTCAGCAGTTATGCCCAGGCACGGTATCAGTATTATACAGATAAGGTAACTCCGAATAATTTTGATATCCGTAATGCACGGCTAATATTCAATGGAACTCCTTTTCGCAACTTAGCTTATAGGTTACAGGTTGATTTTGCTCCGCCTACTGTGAGGCTTATGGATGCTTATGCATCCTATACTATAAACCAGTTTGCAAAATTAACGGCCGGTCAGCAGAAAGTACCGCTCTCATATGAAAGCCTACGTACAGATTATGACGTACATAGTATCAGCCGATCACAGGTGGTAGAGGCGCTTACAGCACGCTCAAAAGATGTAATTGCAGGATCTCCTGCTGTAAATAATAACGGACGGGATATAGGTTTTCTCTACAGCGGCGGCCTTGCCAGGGTTAGTTCCGATCCGAAAAGTAATGTAGTAGAATATTCACTGGGTATTTTCAATGGAAATGGTATTAACAAGAATGATGCTGATAAGCATAAGGATATTGCCGGCAGGGTAGTAGTGTATCCTGTTAAACAACTCAGTCTTGGCGGATCCTTTTATACCGGAAAAGCAACTTACGGTCTTGATCTGAAAAAACCAAAGGATAGAAATCGCTTCGGTTTTGATGCGAATTATAATGGCAACCGCTTTTTGCTAAGTGCTGAATTTTTACAGGGAACAGACAGTGTAACTACCAAAAACGGATATTACGGTCAGGCCGAAAGTTTTATTGTGCCTAAAAAATTCGCGGCATTAGTTAAGTACGATCATTATGACCCTAATACTGACAAATCAGACGACGCCAGTACTATTTACAGCGTAGCACTTAATTACTACTTCGCTGCCTTTACCAAAATTCAACTCCAGTATGATTTCCGGCACGAGAATGCACCTACCCAGAAAAACAATGACCTGGTCTCAGTACAAGTGCAAATTTTCTTTTAGTCACTATTAACGGGAGTTGATACTCCTTTTTTTTTGTTTGAAAAAACTAATAGTTCTATAGAAAAATGCTCTGTCAGGTTCTGTAAACTTTGGAATGGTTAGCAGAGAAATTAATCCGGAAGAGGCATTTAAGAAGCATATGGAGTTGCCGTATGCAAAGACGCCGTAATACCGACGATAAATCCTTGTAGTGGTAATGCAACTGGTGCGCGATGCCACCGTAAAGATTCTTGACAGCACTCCCTTGAGATGCTGTTCAGTCCACCTTTCCGGTATTGGAAATTGCGGAAAACTTTTTTGATTGAATTCATTCCAATAATTTGATCACAATATTGTAGAGAAAAAACAACAGAATCGGATTTAAGCTATAAATTATTTTAAACTTTGCCGGTATTACTGCTACATTTCAATCCATGAACATTGGCCTTATACGGCACGGAAGGGTTTTATATCGTGATCCTTTTTTTTCAATTGGTGAATCATTTAATAACTACCGCACTGCTTACGATGAATCAGAGATTTTAAATCCAACCTTAAAAATCAGTGCCAATGATTTTCCGGTTTGTTATGTTAGTTCTAAAAAAAGGGCATTAGACACCGTTAAAGCAATTTATGATGGTGATTTTAAAATTACCGACGAATTGGTTGAAGTGCCAAACATTGCTTTTTTCCTGTTAAAATTAAATTTACCCAGTTCACTAAGGTCCATTCTTGGGAGGATAGCATGGTTTATTAATTATCATAAAATGCCTGAAACGCGCAGGCAATCGAATCTGAGGGCATATAAATTCCTGACGCAGCTGGTATCTGAAAACCGTGAAAATGTATTATTGGTAACACATGGATTCTTCATGCAATCTCTCCGTCATGAGCTTAAAAAATTAAACTTCAAGGGGAAATGTCCGATAAATCCTGCAAATGCAACACTGTATATTTTCCGAAAAAACTGATTTTCTTGTAACCTGTATAACTTATCCACACTTAGTTAGTCAGCCTGTTATAATCCACACCATCAGGTTAAATTTGCTTTAAAAGAACAGTGTGCGATTAATCAGCTTGGAAATAAAAGGCTTTAAAAGCTTTCCTGAAAAAACAACAATAAATTTCAATGACAGCATCACCGGTGTGGTAGGCCCTAATGGGTGTGGAAAATCCAATGTAGTTGATGCGATTCGATGGGTACTGGGAGAGCAAAAAACCACCATGCTCCGTTCGGAAAAAATGGAGAATGTGATCTTTAACGGCACTAAGGTCCGTAAGCCATCATCACTTGCAGAAGTATCGCTGACTTTTGAAAATGATCGTAACCTTCTTCCCACCGAGTACCACACCCTTACTATAAGCAGGCACTATTACCGCAATGGCGACAGTGAGTACAAGCTAAATAATATTACCTGCCGCCTTAAAGATATTACCTCTCTTTTTCTGGACACCGGAATTAGCAGCGATTCCTATGCAATCATAGAACTTCAAATGATTGATGAGATTTTAAATGATAAGGATAACTCGAGGCGTAAATTATTTGAACAGGCTGCAGGAATTTCAAAATATAAAGCACGTAAAAAAGAAACGCTTAACAAGCTTGAGGCTACCCAGTTGGATCTGAACCGGGTTGATGATCTGCTCTTTGAAATCGAGAATAATCTTAAAGCACTTGAAGGCCAGGCAAAAAAAACGGAACGTTATTATAAGCTGAAAGAAGAATACCGGAACTTGAGTATAGAGCTCGCACTATTTACATTGGATGATTTTAAGAAATCATTTGATTCTTTAAAAAGCAGTCAACAGCAGGAAGAAGAAAAAAAAATTGCACAGGAAACACAAATTATTTTGCTTGAAGCAACTCTGCAAAAAGAAAAATCTGAAAATATTCTAAAAGAAAAAAGGATGATAGCTGCGCAGCGGGAACAGAATGAATTTGTGACTGCGATCAGGCAAAAAGAAAATGAAAAAAATATCTTATCGGAAAACCTGAAATTCAAAGAAGATAAAAAACAGAGCATCATTGTACAAAATCAAAAAGCCTCTGAAGAGCTAAACATTATTGCAGATGCTATTGATACCTTACATGCCGATAGTAAAAATGAGAATGCGCTATTAGCCATGTCGGTCACCGCAAGGGATCTATCCAAAATATCACTTGATGGATTACGTGCAGATTATACTTCAACTAAATTACGGCTCGATGATCAGGCAAAGCTATTTCATGAAACAGAAAAAGAATTTTCCGAAATAGAACGGGAAAGTTCTATAAACGAGGTTAAAAAACTAAATCTGCTTCAGGAGAAAGAGCGTGCGCGAATAGACCATACCAACCGTAAGATGGAGCAGGAGCAATTACATTCCCTGCATAATACTTATAAAAATGAGGAGCAGCATAAAAAAGACCTGCTGCTTGAGCTTACTGATGCAACTGATCAATTACAGCAGGAAGTTAACCGTAACGAAGAGTCAGTGGAGGAAGTAAGAGATCAGTTAAGAGGAATTCACCGTGATCTGGATGCCCGGCAGAATGAGTATAACCTTACAAAAAGTTTTATTGATAATATGGAAGGATTTCCTGAATCGATAAAATATTTAAAACAGCAATCAGACTGGACTTCAAATGCAAAGCTCCTTTCAGATATTGTATCCTGTCCTTCGGAATATCGCATAGCAGTTGAAAATTTTTTGGAGCCATGGCTGAATTTTTATGTGGTTGCAGATATGCAGGAAGCGCTGCATGCAGTGAACCTGTTAAGCGATGCGGCAAAAGGCAGAGCAAGCTTTTTTGTGCTCAACGACTTTGAAAAAGATATAAAGCCGGATATTGATTCCGGAATTTTTAATGCAATTAAAGCTATTGATGTAGTAGAAGCAGATTCAAAATATGAGCACCTGGTAGCATATCTTCTTTCAGGAGTTTTTTTACTGGGAGATGAAAATGAAGTTGATTTTTCAGCCTTTCCAAAAGAAGCCAGGCTCATTTCAAAGAATGGGAAATACATCCGTACACTTCATGGTATTTCCGGTGGACAGGTGGGAGCATTTTCCGGAAAACGTCTGGGAAGAATTAAAAATTTAAAATCCCTGGAGTCAGAAATTAATGAATTGAAAGACAAAGAAAACTTATTACAGCAGAGTGCCCAGAATCTTCAGCTGGAATTGGCGCGGCTTAAAAACTCTTCACGCTCATCAGAACTGAATAACGTGAGAGAAGAGCATAACCAGGTTAAAAATAAGGTTACAGGAATAATAGCCAAATTGGAAAATCTCGATGGTTTTTTTGCTCATCACCGGGTTCGAATGGAGGCCATTGAAGAATCTCTGCTTAAGCTGGAAGAAGAGCAAACCCAGCTGAAGGTGCAACACTCTATACTCTCCGATAAAAAATCCGGGCAGCAGGAATTGCTTATCCGGCTTTCATCCGAATTAGCATCTGTTGAATCAGGACTTTCATTAGCGTCGGAGCAGTTTAATCAGAAGAATATTTTATACCTGCAGCAACAGAATAAGATTTCACATATGCAGCGGGAACTCGAATATAAAAATCAGCAGTTTCAGGCCACTCAGCAACTGATTGAGAAAAACAAAATAGAGCTGCAGGAAATAGATGAGGGAATAATAATTCTTCAGGAGAAGTTACGACTTGTGGAAACGGAGATTATCCATGACTACGGTGTTAAAGATGCTATGGCAAAGGCGATTACTGATGCTGAGCAAACCTACTATGAAAGCCGTGGTAAAATTAATGAGGCAGAAGAGCAGATTCGAATGCATACAAAAAATAAGGAACAGGTTGACCATTTGCTGAACGAGATACATGATAAGGTTACCGAATTAAAGATCCAGTTGAATTCGCTTAAAGATCGCCTGCAAATTGAATTTAAAGTAGATATTGAGTCGTTGATGGAACGGGAGCCTGATATAGAATTAAACGCGGAAGAGCTGAAGCAGAAAGCGGAGCGCTACCGGAACCGTATTGATACCTATGGAGAAATAAATCCTATGGCAATGGAGGCGTTTAATGAAATGAAGCAGCGCCACGACTTTATAGTGTCTCAAAAAACAGATTTGATGAATGCTAAAACTTCGTTAATGGAGACGATTGGTGAAATTGAGAACACTGCGAAAACACAGTTTCTTTCAGCCTTTAGCTCCATTAAGGAAAACTTTATCAGGACATTTAAAAGCTTGTTCACTGAAGAAGATGAGTGCGACCTGATTTTGGAAAATCAGGATAATATACTCGAGTCGAAGATACAGATCATTGCGAAGCCAAAGGGCAAGCGGCCTCAGATCATTGATCAGTTGTCCGGAGGTGAAAAAACGCTGACAGCTATTTCACTTTTGTTTGCACTTTATCTTTATAAGCCTGCACCTTTTTGCATACTCGATGAGGTGGATGCGCCTTTAGATGATGCGAACATTACGAAGTTCAATAAAATCATACGCGACTTCTCCGAGCGCTCACAGTTCGTGCTGGTCACACATAATAAGCAAACGATGGCAGCGGTGGATGTTATCTACGGCATTACGATGCAGGAGGAAGGAGTTTCAAAAGTGGTTCCGGTTGACTTCAGAAGCTTGAATTAATCGGCCTTGTCTAAAGTTTTTCCAAACCACATCTGGGCCGTTTCGTCTCTCGCACAAAATCATCTTCCCATTAACATCTATAGTGCATATCCTTCTTCCTCTGTTCCTGGGGCAAGTCTTAGGGCGAGCCATTGCGTTGCCTGACTTGAGCTTAAACTGCGCAAGCGTAAGATCGCAGGCTCACGCACAACGTAATTATTTCGCCTCTTTCGCCCAGCTGTCTTTCAGCGTTACCGTCCGGTTAAAAATTAAATTATCTTCTTTCGAATCTTTATCGAGGCAGAAGTATCCTTTACGAATAAATTGATAGCTCTCGCCGAACCTTGCATTTTTTAATGAAGGTTCTACAAATGCATTTTCAACTATTTTCAAACTATCGGGATTGATGTACGATTTGAAATCCTCAATTTGTCCATCAGGATTTTCGACTAGAAATAAGCGATCGTATAATAATAGCTTCGCCGATAAAGCATGTAATGCATTCACCCAATGAATAGTGCCTTTCACATGCAGGCCGGTAGTATCATTCCCGCTTTTGCTTTCCGGCAAATAGGTGCAATGGATCTCTTGTATATTTCCGCTTTCATCTTTAGTAAAGCTTTCACAAGTGATAATGTAGGCATTTTTAAGACGGACCGTTAAGCCTACACCCAGGCGAAAAAACTTCTTTGAGGGATTTTCCATGAAGTCTTCGCGCTCGATCCATAATTCGCGGCTGAATGGCAATAAACGAGTTCCCCCGCCATTTTCAATATCGGGATTATTTTCACCAATCAAATCTTCTGATTGGGTTTCAGGATAATTGGTGATGATCAATTTTACCGGGTCGAAAACCGCCATTTTTCGCAGGGCTTTTTTATTTAAATCTTCGCGGACACAAAATTCAAGCAATTCAACGTCGATAGTATTTTCTCTTCGTTGCACGCCTATTTTATCACAGAATGTATGGATGCTTTCCGGTGTGTATCCGCGCCTGCGAAATCCGGATAGGGTAGGCATTCGCGGATCATCCCAGCCTGTCACCATTTTTTCATTCACCAATTCCAATAATTTTCGCTTGCTCATTACGGTGTACGTCATGTTTAACCTCGCAAATTCATATTGCCTCGAAGGAAAAATCTCCAGTTTTTCGATAAACCACTCATACAGTGGGCGGTGCACTTCAAATTCAAGCGTACAAATGGAATGCGTTATTTTTTCAATGGAATCGCTTTGACCATGCGCGAAATCGTACATAGGGTAAATGCACCATTTGGTACCGGTGCGGTGATGCGCTACGTATTTTATCCTGTACATGATGGGATCGCGCAATTGCATATTGGGTGAAGCCATGTCAATTTTAGCGCGTAACACTTTTTCACCTTCCTGAAACTCACCTTTTTGCATTCGTTCAAAAAGATTAAGGTTTTCCTCAATGCTGCGATTACGGTGCGGACTTTTTTTACCGGGCTCATTCGGCGTTCCTTTGGAAGCGGCAATCTCTTCAGCGGAGAGGTCATCAACGTATGCGCATCCCTTTTTAATCAAGGTCATAGCAAATCCATACAATTGATCAAAATAATCAGAAGCATAATATTCATTCGTCCATTTAAATCCTAACCAGGTAATATCTTCTTTAATGCTGTCAACGTATTCCGTTTCCTCAGTTTCAGGATTAGTATCATCAAAGCGAAGATTGGTTTGCCCTTCAAACTTTTGCGCCAGGCCGAAATTGAGGCATATGCTTTTGGCATGCCCTATGTGAAGATATCCATTAGGTTCCGGTGGAAAGCGCGTCATTACCCTGCCATCATTGTTACCTCTTTTTACAAAACTTTCCACTATTTCTTCAAGGAAATTTTCGGCTTTATAATTTTCACTCATAATCAATCAGCAGTTTTTAGGTTTACAAAGTTAATGGTTGCACCCTATAAGTTATGATCGGCAACTAACTATAATGATTGAATAACTCTTTTAAAAAGTTGAATGTGTGAAGTAAATTTTCTATTTGCGGAAATCCGTAACCAGTTTTTTCTATTTGCGAAATTCAATTATGAGAGGCGTCATACACAGCGTACTTTTATATCGGTTATGGTCTTCTCCTGATCGCTAAAGGGATGATTGATTAACTTTAAATTGTAAACTAAAATTAAACCTCATGAAAAAAATTATGACACATTACATTCCCGGACTCTTCTTTCTCCTGCTTATTTCTATGCAGACTGATATTTATGCCCAGTCAAATCTTAAAAAGTACAACACAATTAACGTAAAGCAACCTGATCGTATGAGCTTAACCAGAGGCTCGACTACCGGGATTGCAGCAGATTTGCTTCCAGACACCGATAATAAACTTAACATAGGGTCGCCGTCGCTTCAATGGAAAAATATTTATTTGAGCGGATCACTTTTCCTGGATGGAGCAAATTTTTTGGACAATAAAGGCGGAGAAAACTTATTTGTAGGAAATACCGGTAATACAGCAAATACGGCGAGCTCCTGTACGTTTGTTGGATACCACGCGGGTAATTCTAACACCAACGGAGAGTATAATGTGTTTGTAGGTCATCTTGCAGGCTCAGACAATACGGAAGGGCACCATAATACGTTCGTAGGTGAATCGGCTGGACAGGTATGCAAGCTGGCTTATTATGATACTTTTATCGGCAACCAGGCAGGAGCTTTGAATGATTCGGGCTCCTCTGATGTATTTGTTGGCCAGACAGCGGGTTTCCATAATGTACATGGCAGCTACAATACCTTTATAGGAAAAGCCTCAGGATACTCTAATAAGGATGGTTTTGATAATTCTTTTCTGGGTAAAAATGCAGGCCACGAAAATGTCAATGGCTTCCAGAATACTTATTTAGGACGGGCTGCTGGTTATTCAGGTACCGGAAGTAATAATACTATGGTAGGTGCCTATGCCGGGTATCAGCAGATCGGGTCGTTTAATGTATTTATTGGTGAATCCTCCTCTTACCGCTGGATTTCAGGAAATAAGAATACGATAATAGGTGATTCAGCAGGAATTAAAACCACAAAGGGTAACAGCAACATATACATCGGCTTCCGTACCGATGGAAGCGATAATTTATCTAATGCTATCGCAATAGGTGCTCAGTTTAAAATAACAGGCAGTAATACTGTAGTGATCGGAAATTCTTCCTTTACTAAGGTCGGCTTCGGCGTAAATCCATCACAAAATAATATCATGCAATTTGTAAATACCAGTGCCTCTCTTACAACGGGCGGGGTTTGGTCAAATGCATCTGACAGAAAATTGAAAGATAATTTTGAGAAGCTGGATTCAAAAGATATTTTAAGCCGGGTAAAAATGCTGGATATACAGAGATGGAATTATAAGGTAGAAAACCAATCCATTAAACACATTGGCCCTGTAGCCCAGGATTTTAATAAATTATTTGGTGTAGGAAATGATACCACTATATCCACTATTGATCCGGCGGGTGTAGCCCTGGTTAGTATTAAAGCGCTGATTTCTGACAATGAGGATCTCAGAAGTAAAAATGAAGAATTGACTCAGCAGTATGCAACACAGCAATTACAGCTTGATGATGTGCAGAAACAGCTCAGTGATATTAAAGCTGCTTTGTCTCAATGCTGCGTTAATTATAATCCAAATATTGGTTCCGACGGAGAAAAAGTGAATAATACAATTGAAAAGGTTTCATTGATTCAAAACTCACCAAATCCATTTTCCAATGAAACAACCATTCAATACACTATTCCTCAAAGTTTTGTAAATGCAGAAATTCGTATTGCATCTGAAAATGGTGATGTTATAAAGGTATTTACTTTATACAACCAGGCCGGTTTTCTTACCTTAAAGGCTGTAGATTTTACGGCGGGCACGTACCACTATTCTCTGTTTACAGATGGAAAAGAATTGGAATCAAAAGTCATGGTTATTAGCCGATAGTTCGAAAATTTAATAAACCGGGTCCGTTAGCGATCCGGTTTTCTTTTTTAATCCTATAAAGGAGGTCACCAATAACAACTTTAAAACAGAATATAGTGTTGGCTTCACTTCATTTGCAATGACTACTTGTGAGACAGTTCTCTATTGCGGGAGACAAAAAGATAAAGGATCCGGGTAATTAATTATAAACTTCACTTTGGGGGTTCCAGTGAGTAATCCTTAAACGTTTTGGGGAGTGGGTTCGGTAGTAATAACTCTTCTTTCTTTTATGCGTGCTTTTTTGCCTTTCAGATCCCGGATATAAAAAATTCTTGCCCTGCGAACCTTGCCACGCTTGTTCACTTCAATATTATCTATACTGGGCGAAAAAAAAGGAAATATTCGTTCTACACCTATGCCATTGGAAATCTTGCGAACCGTAAAAGTCTGTGTTGTGCCCATCCCTTTTCTCTGAATTACTTCCCCGCGGTATGCTTGTATGCGCTCTTTACTCCCTTCAATAATTTTATAGTATACAGTAACATTATCACCTGCCTTAAAATCGGGAAGTTCCTTTTTCTTGGTCACCTGCTGGTGAAAGTATTTAATAGCGTCCATGGCTTTTGGGATTAAAAAGAGTTGGCAAAGATAAACGATTTAAACAAATATGGATAACCGTCTTCCAAAAATACTTTCAAGTAATACGGCGTTATTACCTTATCCGGATCCCGATGATCAGCTTTCCTTTTCACCCCTGCCACTTTTGATTATACGGTTTTCTTCTTTTAGTTTTTTCATAAGAGAATCTAATATTCCGTTGATGAATTCACCACTCTTGGGTGTGCTGTAGAGTTTGGCTAATTCAATATATTCATTAATGGAAACTTTAACCGGGATACTTGGAAAATATATCATTTCAATTACCGTCATTTTCATTAACAGCAGATCCAGCATAGCAAGCCGCTCTTTATCCCAATTTTCGAGAAAAGGCGTAATTATTTGCTCAGCTTCCTCTTCATTATAAATGGTTTTTTTTAAAAGATCAATAGCATATTCCTTTACTTCTTTCATATCCTTAACCCGGTTAGTAATAAATGAGCTTTGACCCGGGGCTATTGTTTCGATAGTATTAATAACGGAATGATAAATGGCTTCCCGATCATCAAGCCACCCCGTGAATACATCTTCAATATGCTGTTGAAACATTTCATTTGGATATAATATCTTTTTATATATAAAATAAATGATCTCTTTATCCTCGGGCATTAAAGGATTTTGTTTAAGTGAATATTCAGAATATTCCTTTGTCTTTTTTAATAACTGGAAGAATTGACGGAAATAATCTTCATCAGCCCGTAAGTCCATCTTCTCACGTTTTATCTCTTGATATAAACTTTCCCTTTCTACTATATGCTGAATTATTATGTTGTCAAAAACCTGGGAGCTTAAAAAAGATTTGTCCTCCTGCTGGATAAATTTTGCGGCCTGAATCTGGTTATCCCTGATTACATATTCCGCAGTCTTTGACAACAGGTAGAGATTGTAAAGAAAGCAGCGGTAAAATGCATTAATACTTTCCAGCGTGGTCTTCTCGAGTCGTTCAATGGTCTTTTCCTTATCATGCTCCCGCGAGTATAATGTTTGCATCACTTTTATTCGTACGTTTCTTCTGGAGAGCATTACAGTACTGTTATTTTAATTGAAGCAAATAGGCAGCAGTTATGTTGGATGGGATAAATGTAAATTCTGCGCTTCAATAATATATGTGGACAGACCATCAGCTTATTTTCTCGAATTTAAAACAGCAATATTTCGCAAACGCTCTTCAGCCATTTCGTTAGCAGCCTTATAAGTGGGAAGGTTTTTTTCTTTAGCAATTTTGAAAACCGTAAGTGTACGGTTATAAATTCGTTCGCACTCCGCTTTCACACGATTTTCATTGTAGGTTTCCAGCTCCATTCCCACATTTACCAGTCCTCCTGCATTTATGAGAAAATCCGGCGCAAATAGAATTCCCTTATCCAAAAGCATTTGACCATGCACTTCCTCGCTTGCAAGCTGATTATTTGCAGCTCCGGCAATAATGGAGCATTTTAATCTACCAATAGTGTCATCATTAATAGTTGCGCCCAGAGCACAAGGTGCATAAATATCAGCGTCTACATTATAAACCTCTTCAGGCGGCACTACAGTTACACGGTGGGCATTGCTGATAGCTGCTAAACGGTCTTCAAAAATATCGGTAATGTAAATAATGGATCCCTCCTTTTCAAGAAGCGCAACCAGGTGTTCTCCAACATGACCTACTCCCTGCACTACTACCTTTTTTCCCTGTAAGCTATCATTCCCGTAAACTTCCTTTGCTGATGCCTTCATTCCCAAATACACACCATATGCTGTAAATGGCGAAGGATCCCCGCCACCTCCCATATATTCCGGCAGTCCGGTAACAAAGCTGGTTTCACGTGCAATATATTCCATGTCCGAAGAGGAAGTTCCTACGTCTTCCGCCGTAATATATTTTCCATTCAAGCTCTCGACAAACTTACCATAACGCCTTAGCAAAGTCTCTGTTTTATCTTTTCGCGGATCGCCAATAATCACTGCTTTACCCCCGCCCAGGTGAAGGCCGGTTATAGCAGCTTTATAAGTCATACCACGGGAAAGGCGCAATGCATCTTTAAGGGCAGCATGATCATTTGAATAGTTCCAGAATCGGGTACCGCCAAGCGACGGACCGAGAATGGTATTGTGAATGGCAATGATAGATTTTAAACCAGTCGCTTTATCATAGCAGAAAACAACCTGTTCGTGTTCCATGGGCGCCAATTGCTCGAATACAGAGGCATTGTTAATATCAGCCGGTGCTGGTGTTAAAACAGACATCACTTTTAGGTTTTTAAAGTAAAAGGTTATTGATTTATCAATGAGAAGTTAACTGAAACACTGATAATACAATCTATTAGTTTGCAATGAATCATGTAGGTTTGCAGCTAAAGACATCAAAGGTAAATTTATTTTTTTGAGAGGAGAATGAGGGAAAATTGAAACATCGCGGATGAAGTATTTAAAATCTCTTAATCACTATTTATATAAGTATCGCAGCCGGCTCTTGTCCGGAATTATTTTCATTGCCTTATCCAATATTTTTGGAGTTTATTCACCGCAGGTAGTCAGGCACGCAGTGGATATGGTCCTGAATGAGATATCGTACCACCAGTTTTATGCGGGATCTGCACTTGAAGGAAATTTTCTCAAGCAATTCAGCGTGTCTATTTTCTTTTTTGGACTGATTGTAGTTCTGCTTGCTATCCTTCGCGGCATCTTTTTATTCTTCATGCGCCAAACAATAATTGTTATGTCGCGGTTAATTGAATACGATCAAAAGAATGAAGTTTTCGATCATTATCAGCGATTACATCTGGACTTCTATAAGCGCAATAATACCGGTGATCTTATGTCGCGCATCACTGAAGATGTATCACGTGTGCGCATGTATACAGGCCCTGCTATAATGTACACCATTAATCTGGCGGTTCTTTTTATAATGGTAATTTTTACTATGATCCGGGTGAATCCTGAACTTACTCTTTATACCGTGGCCCCGCTTCCTCTGCTTGGCATTTCAATTTTTTATGTCAATGGCATCATTGAACGGAAAAGTGAATCTATTCAGCGGCAACTCTCTTTTCTAACTACCATTTCTCAGGAGTCGTTTTCAGGCATTCGTGTTATAAAATCTTACGTGCAGGAAAAATTCATGAGCAGATATTTTAATGAGGAATGCGAGCAATACAAATCAAAGACGCTGGACCTGGCGCGCGTAGAGGCAATTTATTTTCCACTCATTTTTATGCTTGTTGGGTTGAGTACCATATTAACAATCTTTATTGGCGGAATTGAGGTAATTGAAGGGAAAATTACGCCTGGTAATATTGCAGAATTTGTTATCTACATTAACATGTTGACCTGGCCTATTGCCTCGGTCGGCTGGGTAATGGCACTTGTACAGCGTGCGGCTGCATCTCAGAAGAGGATTGAAGAATTCTTAAATGTAAAGCCGGAGATCTTTTCTGAAAGCACTAATGAAGAGAACATAGCAGGCACTGTAGAATTCAGGAATGTCTCTTTTACTTATCCTAACACAGGAATAAAGGCATTAAAGAATATATCTTTCAAAATCAGGAAGGGCAACAGGATTGCTGTAATCGGCAGAACAGGCTCGGGAAAGTCCACTTTAGGTCAATTGCTGGTTCGCATGTACGATGCGAATGATGGAAATGTATTAATTGATGGGAATGATATTCGAAGCATGAATTTATATTCACTGCGGAAACAGGTTGGATACGTACCGCAGGATGTCTTCCTTTTTTCCGATACAGTTTATAATAACATTGGTTTCGGACTTGAACAGGATCTGATAACGAAAGAGGAAATTGAACAAGCGGCCATCTATGCTTCCGTTAACGAGGATATAAGGCAATTGCCAAAACAATATGAAACCATTGTGGGGGAAAGAGGGGTAACGCTTTCCGGAGGTCAAAAGCAACGTATTTCCATTGCGCGTGCACTAATAAAAAACCCTAAAATTGTAATTTTCGATGACTGTCTTTCTGCCGTAGATGCAATAACTGAGAAAAACATTCTTGGCTATATGAATGAGTATCTGAAAGACCGCACGACTATAATCATTACGCACCGTATTTTCTCACTGTTTAATTTTGATAATATTATAGTGCTTGAGGATGGCGAAATTATTGAAGAGGGTACCCATGAGTCATTGCTGGAACGGCGAAATGCCTATTTCGAATTGTATGAAAAGCAGCAAATGGAGGAAAAAAACTACGCCGGTTAAACATTTTGAATTTAGAAATGGAAAACAATATCTTTGCGAAGCCTAAATAATATAATACCGTGGATGATAAAAAAGGAAATTACAAGTCGGAATCTGTTTATTCAAAAAAATTAAGAGCAGGGAAAAGAAGAACTTATTTCTTTGATGTTAAATCGACAAAGGCAAATGATTATTTCCTGACCATTACTGAGAGTAAAAAGAGGCAGGATGATACTTATGAGCGGTTTAAGATTTTTTTATATAAAGAAGATTTCAATAAATTTCTTGAAAATCTAACGGAGACTATTGATCATATTAAGAAGGAGCTAATGCCACATTATGATTTTGACGAGTTCGCCCGTCGTCAGGAAGAATACGAAAGAAACCGGCAGGAAACCAATGCTCAAAATGAATCGGCGCCAACCTCAAATCCTGTAGCTCCGGAAAGTGATGATTCCCCCGCTGATAAAATTACCGGGAATCCATCAGGTACAGATCGTCTTCCCAATGATGATGACCTGAAATGGTGATAAGCAAAAGGTAAGCGAATAATTACTGCTTATTCAGTTACGTCTTTAATGAAGCAGGAACAATTTCCATACGCCTGTAACTTTTAGCCTTTTTACCGTTATTATCTTAAATACAATTCATGAAGCGAGCTACGTATTTAAGGCACCTGATACTTCTTTTATTAATTGCTAGTCTGATTTCCTCGTGCGATAAAGTTGTTATTAACGGATCAGGCGCTGTTATAACGGAGTCAAGAAATGTAACCGGCTACAGTTATGTGAGTCTCGGTATTGACGCTGTTCTCTATATTACCCAGGGAAGTTTGTATGATCTGAAGATAGAAGCTCAGCAGAATATATTGAATGAGATAGAAACTAACGTTACCGGCGATCAGCTCAGCATTAATACCCATCAATGCATAAAAGATTATTCACCCATCCGGATATACGTTACCGTGCCTGATATAAAGGGCATGAAGGTTACCGGCACGGGAAGCCTTTATTCCACATCTATTATTAAAAGTGAATCCATGTCGATTACACTAACTGGAACCGGTTTCATATCTACACAGGACTCTATAATCACAAATAACCTCGATATAAATCTCAGTGGTTCTGGTGAAATTAATTTTATAGGAAAAGCCACATCTACGGATGCTTCCATTTCCGGATCAGGTAATATTACGCTGTCAGGTGAAAGCCTTTCTTCTGATTTGTCAATCAGTGGTTCAGGAAATATTTATGCCTACGATTTCCCTGTAGATAAATGTAATGTAAAAATCACCGGATCTGGGAATGCGGAAGTCAATGTTTTTTCTTCACTTACCGGAAGTATCATTGGCAGCGGAAATATCTTTTATAAAGGAAATCCATTTGTGGATGTAAGCATTTCCGGTAGCGGCAATGCATTGCACGTTGATTAATGTTTTCCATTCGGAAAAGCATGTATAACATCCGGAAATAATCCGACATTATTTTAAGATACCAAGAAAACAGTGCAATGGAAGAGCAGCAGCGAATAGAAGCAGCGCAACGGGATCCCCAGCAGTTCCGCTACTTCTACGATAAGCATTATAAAGAAATTTTTCTTTTTATATACCGCAGAACGGACGACGAAAACCTGACTGCAGATATAACATCCCAGGTATTTTTAAAAGCAATGCAAAGTATTGATCGATACATGTACCGTGGAATTCCTTTTTCTGCGTGGCTATTCAGAATAGCAAGCAATGAAATAACTCAATATTTCAGGGATCAGCAAAAGGTTCGGATTGTAAGTCTTGAAAATGCAAATGTTGATCAGCTGCTGGAAGAAGATAACTCTATACAATCTCAAAAGAGGGAATCACTATTTGCCTCGATAAAAAAGCTTCCGGCACTTGATTTGGAATTGATAGAAATGCGATTTTTTGAAAAACGCCCTTTCAAAGAAATTGGGGACATTAAAGGCATTACTGAAAATCATGCTAAAGTTAAAATACACCGCATTTTGGAACGTATCAGAAATTTAATAACTGTTGAAATATAGCGCGGCTATGAAGAGAATGAAATTTAAAGTGCAATATGTTCCGCTGAGCGATGAAGCAATCAACCGGCACAAGGATTTTGATCTCCTTTTGCAGATGTATAATGCAGCACCGAAAGCAGGCTGGTTCCAGCGATATGTAAAAAATAGATGGACACTGTTTGGAAGTGGTTTAATCACAGGCGCTATTTTAACATCTCTGTTTTGGATCAAATATTCGGATCAAAAATTTACACAGCCTGGTATTCCCGAATCAACATCAATCTCCGGAGAAATGCCTGGTGTGAATGGTCAGAATAATGCAAGCCGATCTACAGATAGTACATACCAGTTTCATACAAGAGAAGCTTTAAGCATAAACTCTCCCTCCAAACCAGCTGACAAATCTTCCTCAAAAGAAAAATCTTTAAGTAAAAATGTCCATGAAAATAATACCGGTGCAGGGGATTTAGCTGTGTTAAAAGCTCCGCCTCTTTCAAATTCTTTACCGGCAATACAGCAACATAATGATGGTAAGCAGGAAATAAGAGCTAACAATGCATTACCGCAATCGTTTACCAAAGCGAATGGTCAAAGCATTGCAGTTTTAAATCAAAATAATAAGAATTCACAGGCCAATAATTATCTGCAAACTGATCGAAAACGTACGAATAATGAAAGCATACTTGAAAAACCTGAGTTAATAAAAAGTGTGATTTCATTTGGGGATAGCAGTAATGTTTCCGAAAATAAGAGTATTGCATTGCAGGAATTACAGAATTATATGCCATCCGTTAACCAGGAAGCGGATACCATAGCTATAAAAAATGATCTGTTATATTTCCATAATTCATCCAATGAAATTGATAGCGGCTTACCGGATGAGGTAGCATATATTATGGATACGGGTTTAATTATTCACCATCCCGCAGATACTCAAAAAAGCAGCGACACTGGCAGCGTGAAACCGGCACCCGAAAATGACCTTCAACCAAAAGGTGACACGGTGAACCGCACCGTCCTTAAACTTTTTTTGCAAAAAATTGACAGTACACTTCATTCTGTAATTGGAGGTGGAAAGGATTCTTCTTCCCATCCATTCCTGAATTTACACTGGCATCTGTTCGATAAGGACTCGCTAAGATTTTTAAAAAGAAGCAACGATCTATTTACGCTTCAAAATGATAGTTTGCTTCCGCGGGCACCCATTTTTTCCGCAGCCGATTCTTCCGAATATATATTGCGCTATGCGCAGGTTTCATTTGTTACGCCCTTAAGCAGCAACGGCAGCGAAGGTTATCTATACCGGCATAATATTTCATTAAACATACTGCAGGGATTTAATGGAGCGGTAAAAGGAGTAGAGTTCGGTGGCTTACTGAACGGGGATAAAGGTTATGTTATCGGAGCCCAGTTTGGCGGACTCGCAAATTATGCAGGCGGTGATGTAAAAGGCGCCCAATTTGGGGGCCTGGCAAACGTGGCTAAATCATTGAAAGGAGCGCAATTCGCCGGCATTGCAAATGTTAGCGAAAGCACTGTTCATGGGTTTCAGGCAGCTGGTATCGTCAATATTGCCGCCGATACCCTTTCTGGATTTCAGACAGCAGGAGTTTTAAATATTTCAGGATCTGCAAAAAAATCCGATGGGTGGCAAACAGCAGGCGTTGGAAATATCTCCTTAGGAAATTTAAAAGGCGGCCAGATCGCCGGTGTATTTAATATTTCCAATAGAAGTGACGGAGGTCAGATAGGCTTAATAAATTTCGGAAAAAAAATCAATGGCTTTCAAATTGGTTTAATCAACATTTCAGATTCCATTACCGGAATTCCCATTGGCCTTATCAGCTTAAGTGCTCATGGAACTTTTGATATCAATGTCTGGACCAGTGATGTGCTGACTTTTAACGGCGGCATTCGTGTAGGATCGGAATACGTATATAATATTTTCGCGTATGGCATCTCTCCTTTTGATGCTACGCTTCCGTTCGGCTTCGGGTTGGGAATTGGCGGGCATATTCCCATTAAAAAAGCATTTATTGATATGGACGGTATGGCGTGGACGATGCACCATCAGCGATTCGATTTTCAAGGCATAAATATGAATAACCAATTTCGCCTAATGGGTGGCTACTCATTTAATAAATATTTCAGCCTTTTTGCCGGACCAACTTACAATGTAAGTGTACAAAACCATATTTATGATCCATATCGCGCTACTACATTCTATACGCATCAGGGTAATAATACCACTGTGCGCATGTGGGTAGGGTTTGTGGCAGGCATAAGGATGTTCTGATCAGGAACTTGTAAGAGTTTAAAAAAAGAGATACCAGCAAACTCAAACCGGCCGTGTATCTTTGCCGCCTTAATTTTTGAAAATGAGTTTACAGGGTGGCATAGTGGGATTGCCGAACGTCGGTAAGTCTACACTTTTTAATGCACTATCGAATGCAAAAGCACAGGCAGCGAACTTTCCCTTTTGTACCATTGAGCCCAACGTGGGTGTTATCACCGTTCCCGACCAGCGACTGACGGAATTGGCCCGGTTGGTAAATCCTAAAAAAATTATTCCTACCACTATTGAAATTGTAGACATTGCCGGCCTGGTTAAGGGAGCGAGTAAGGGTGAAGGACTGGGAAACCAATTCCTCGGAAATATACGGAACACCGATGCCATCATTCATGTGATCCGCTGCTTTGATGATGATAATGTAATTCACGTTGATGGCAATATTAACCCCGTGCGTGATAAAGAGATTATAGATACGGAATTGCAACTGAAAGATTTGGAAACGGTAGAGAAGAGGATTTCCAAACAAGAGAAAGTAGCACGCACAGGAGACCGTGATGCAAAAAAATTGATGGATATATTGTTAGCATATAAAGGCCATCTTGAATCCGGAAAATCAGCCCGCACCGTTAACCTTGATAACGAAGATCAATCTGTTTTTGCCGATATGTTTTTACTTACTTCTAAACCTGTTTTATACGTCTGTAACGTAGATGAGAAATCCGTAATAAGCGGCAACAGCCATACAGGAAAATTAATGGATGCTGTAAAGGATGAAAAAGCGGAAGTGCTGCTTATCTCAGCTGCCATCGAATCAGAGATTGCAGAGCTGGATAACTATGACGACAGGATATCTTTTTTACATGATTTAGGATTACAGGAATCAGGTGTGGAGAAACTGATACGTGCTTCTTACAGTCTTTTGAAACTGATTACCTATTTCACTGCAGGTGAACCAGAGGTCAGGGCATGGACAATAAAGAATGGCATGCTTGCTCCACAGGCAGCGGGTGTGATTCACTCAGATTTTGAGAAAGGGTTTATCCGGGCTGAGGTGATTGCATACAATGACTATATATCCTACGGCAGCGAGGCAAGCTGTCGCACCGCCGGAAAACTAAGGATCGAAGGCAAAGAGTACGAAGTAAAAGATGGTGATGTGATGCACTTTTTGTTTAATGTTTAGCGGAGCCTTATGGTTTAGATTGTTTATATTGTTTAGAATTTAGAGTTGTAGCAATTGAAAAAAGCATCTGTTCTTAAATACGGTCTTTAAATTTTGCACCTCTAATTTCAGATTTATTCAAATAAGCAATGAGATTTCCATCATTCTTCCCAATTCTATTACTATATGCTTAAATTGTTCATATCATCAGATGTCATGTATCCATAGTCATGTGCCCTGATTATTTGAGAGTGACATTCACCCGCTGAACCTTTTGCGATTGATAAAATTGAATAAATTCTAATCTGCTGTTTCGTTCGAACCCTTCTGCGATATTATCCATAATAGAGCCTGATGAACTTAATATTTGATTTTTAAATGAAAATCCCTGCTAAACTTACTTTCCTTGCTTAAATTAAAAATGAGCTTATTCAATTCATGAGCTTTTTGCCAAATTTTTAGATCTTCAAAATTTTTTATTTTTTCCATGAATTGTAACAAAATAAACAAATTAACTTTTTAAACAATAAGCTAACTTGATGATCATCATCACCGGCGCTGCGGGATTTATTGGTTCTTGCCTGGTTGCCAGGCTTAATGAAGCTGGCATAGTTGACCTTGGCCTGGTAGATGATTTTTCTTCGGAACAAAAAAAACGCAACTATGAAAGCAAGCGTTATCTGAACATCATTGACCGCAATGAGTTTTTAACATGGCTCGATCTGCAGCACGATTCCATTGATTTTATTTTTCACCTGGGAGCCCGAACCGATACAACAGAATTTAATGGGAAAATTTTTGATGAGCTGAATGTGAATTATTCCAAAGAGATTTGGAAGCGTTGTGCGGAGCATCGTATTCCTCTCTTATATGCCAGCTCTGCGGCAACCTATGGTGCCGGTGAATTCGGCTACAGCGATGACCATGCAATAATCTCTAAATTAAAACCGCTAAACCCATATGGTGTTTCGAAGAATGAATTTGATAAGTGGGTATTAGAGCAAAGGGAGACACCACCGTTCTGGTGCGGGCTTAAATTTTTTAATGTCTTCGGTCCCAATGAATACCATAAAGGCAGAATGGCTTCTGTGATATTTCATGGCTTCAATCAAATAAAACAAACTGAAAAAGTCAGGCTCTTCAGGTCTCATAATCCACAATATGAAGATGGGAAGCAGCTTCGTGATTTTATCTATGTAAAGGATGTAGTTGAAGTGATGTTTTATTTACTGGAACATCAGCAGCATTCAGGCATATATAACCTTGGAACCGGAAAAGCAAGAACGTTCTTAGATTTAGCAAACAGTACGTTTTCCGCTATGGATATTCAACCGGTTATTGAATGGATAGAAATTCCTCAGGATATTCGCAATACATACCAGTCATTTACTGAAGCAAAAATGGAAAAGCTACGCAGTATAGGCTATAAAAAAGAATTCTATTCACTGGAAGAGGGTATAAATGAGTATATAAAACAGTACTTATTGACCGATAAGGTCTGGTGAAATAATGTTAATTCGATATTCTCTTTGTCCCCCGAATATCCCACTTATAGTATATATGTCATATTTCTGAAATCACTTTCCTGAAGCTGCAGAACAAAAAATTCTGAAAAGTATTAAAGGGCGTTTTGTGGTTTTCTGTAACGCATTTAATTTTTTCAAAACCGTTTTCCAATCGTCCTCGTAATTCTTCTTCTGTATATTGGTGAACTTCTAAGCCACTGCATCTATTGGGACCGCTATTGGAAAAAGTTGCAATTGCCATAAAGCCTTGTACTGCTTGCCAGGCTGTTTTAAGATATGCATTTATATCCTCAGCGCTGGTCAGGAAATGAAATGTTGCCCGGTCGTGCCAGCAATCAAAGGTTACTAGGGGATGAAACTCCGTTATATCGCTGATAATCCAGTTTATTTTCGCTGACCTTGACCCGAGCCGCTGCTGGGCTCTTTCAATGGCCTTCTCCGAAATGTCAAGCACCGTAATATTTTCATAACCTTCATCAAGTAGATAGTCTGCTAATTTACTATCACCTCCTCCTATGTCAATAATACTTGCTGTTTTTGGTAAATTAAAACTGTGAATAAAGTCTAAAGAAGTTTTTGGTAACTGCTGCGTCCAGCTAACTTCATGAGATTGCTTAGTAGAATAAACTTTTTCCCAATGATCTTTTCTTTTGGTGTTCATCATCCTTGTGTTTGGAATTGTGCGGTGCTTTTTTTAAAAATCTTTGGGCTGATTTTGAATAATTAAATAACGTATCACAATAGAACTTATAAAATTATTAATTTGAAACAATCATCCGATTCTTAACAATCATAATAAAAGTTGAATTTTTGTTAATGAAAAGTAAATTGCGATTTTGTACAATAGAACAGGCATACCTTTGCATTTTTTAACAAGAGTTGTTATGATTATAAAAATACGCTATGCTTTTATTTATATTGTTTTAATCATTGCTTTCACATCCCTTTCACTTGCTGCATTTTCTCAAACAACCGTCAAGGGTGTTGTGGTGGACAAAGCCGGGAATACCGTAAACGGTGCTACCGTTCACATTAAAGAAACAAATCTTCTGGGCGCCACAGATTCATCCGGCCGTTTCATTCTTCAGAATGTTCCAAAGGGTTATCTTACTGTTGCTGTTTCCTGTATTGGATATAATCCATATGTTAGACAAATTCTGGTTACCGATCAGAAAGTGTATGAAGAACAATTTGTATTGATCCCTGTTGCACAGATGCTGGACGAAGTTTTGGTGACTGCTGAAAAAGATTACAATAATCTAAAACACCTGCCTGATACAAGAGGTACGCTGATTTTTGCCGGCAAAAAAAATGAAGTCATAATCCTCGATAAGACAAATGCCAATACAGCTGAAAATATTGCCAGGCAGGTTTTCGCCAAAATTCCTGGTATCAATATATGGGACTTTGATGGCAGCGGACTGCAAACAAGTATTTCAACGCGTGGATTGAATCCGCACAGGTCGTGGGAATTTAATATCAGGCAGAATGGATACAATGTAAATTCTGATCTCTTTGGCTATCCTGAATCACATTACAATCCACCTACAGAAGCCTTGCACGCTATTGAGCTCGTAAGGGGAGGAGCCTCACTTCAATTTGGTCCCCAGTTTGGAGGCATGCTGAATTATGTTATTAAAGATGGACCCACAGATCGCAATGTTGGTTATGAATCAAGGCAGACGCTGGGTTCATCCGGCACCTTCAATTCCTATAATGCACTTGGCGGGCAGGTTGGAAAGTTGAATTATTATGCATTTTATAATTATCGCAGATCGAACGGATACAGGCCGAACAGCCAGTATTATTCTTATGCTTATTATGCGGGTTTACACTATAGATTCAATGAAAAAATAAAGCTGGGTTTTGAATTCTCCCGATATTATTATGTGAACCAAACAGCGGGAGGCTTGTCAGATGCGCAGTTTCAAACAGATCCCTATCAGTCAACCAGGGGTAGAAATTACTTTCAGCCGAATTTGAACATTCCAGCTCTTACGCTGGATGTGGCATTCTCTCAGGATACCAAGCTCAGTCTGAAATCAAACTATTTCATTGGTCAGAGAAACAGTGTCATGTTTATTGCTTCTCCTTTAATTCCAGATTCAATCAATCCGTTGACACTTAAATATGCGCCGCGTCAGGTGGACCGCGATTATTACCACAGCCTCACAAATGAAATGCGGTTGCTTCATAATTATTCACTCGCAAAGACAAGCAATACTATTTCCGGTGGTTTGCGATTCAGCGATGCCCATACGCACCGCCAGCAAAAGGGACAGGGAACCACAGGAACCGATTTCGATCTTTCCCTGATTGCTCCGTATCAATTGGATCTCGATTTCACCACTTTCAACTATACTTTATATGCCGAAAATATTTTCAGGCCTTTTGAGAAATTTTCTATTACCCCTGGCTTGCGTTACGAAATTATTGATACTAAAGTTTCCGGGAATACGAACTACGACTTCAATCCCAGTGATTACACTAAAACCCGAAACCAGTTGCTTGCCGGGCTTGGGCTTCAGTACAAAATAAATGAGCTGAATACCATTTACGCAAACTGGTCTCAGGCATTCCGCCCGATGCTTTATAGTGATTTAATTCCTTCTGCTACGCTTGATACCGTAGATCGCAATTTAAAAGATGCTCACGGATATAACAGTGACATTGGCATCCGGAGTAATTTGAATGATATACTGATACTTGACATTGATTTGTTTTATATGCGTTATGAAGATCGTTTGGGCTCCATAGGTATGTTAAATGGGGCAGGCCAATCTTATCTATTTAAAACGAATGTAGGTACTACAGCCTCTGCAGGCGTAGAATCCTTTATAGAATTTCACCCAACTGCTTTAAAAAAAACAAAATCCTCTATAGGGGATATAGCAATATTCAGTTCGCTGGCATATGATCATGCAGAATATGTAAAAGGCGCCATTGCACCTAATGGAGTAAGCCTTACCGGCAACACGCTGGAAAATGCTCCAAAGTGGATTATACGCAGCGGGTTGACGTGGTCTTATAAATGGGTTTCCTCTACACTCGAATACAGTTATGTAGGGAAGACTTTTTCCGATGCAGCAAACACGGTAAGCTCTACGAATGGTATTGTGGGCATTGTGCCGTCGTATGGTGTTACGGACTGGAACACCACCATTCGCTTCAGCCGTTACAATGTGAATTTTGGAGTGAACAATCTCACAAACGAAAAATATTTCACACGTCGCATTAGTACCTATCCGGGCCCCGGCATTTTACCTGCTGATGGAAGAACGGTTCATTTTTCACTGGGAGTGGAATTTTAAAAGGTATTGATACTTACTCCTCTTCTCCATCACTCCTACGTGATTAATACAGCAGACAGGTTACACGGAATTGGAGAATATTATTTCTCTCAGAACCTGCGTGAAATAGAAGAGCTAAATAAGAAGGGAAAGCAAATAATCAACCTTGGTATTGGCAGTCCGGATCTGCCGCCCCACCCGGAAGTAATTAATGTTTTGAATAAAAAAGCTGCAAAGCCAAACAACCATGCCTATCAAAGTTATAGGGGAAGTGCAGTTTTTAGAAATGCAATCGCTGAATTTAACCGGCATTGGTATAACGTTACTTTAGATGTGAACACTGAAATACTGCCGTTGATTGGCAGTAAAGAAGGCATCATGCATATATGTATAATTTACTTAAATGTAGGTGATGAAGTACTGATTCCCAACCCCGGTTATCCAACATACAGCAGTGCAGTTAAATTAGCAGGAGGCACCTGTATATATTATAATTTGAAGGAAGAAAACAATTGGGAGCCTGACTTTGAAGCACTAAGTTCAATAGTAACATCATCTAAATTGCATGGTAAAAGTAGTTCCAAAAATAATGTGGGATAATTATCAAAACATGCCAACCGGAAAGTTACCTTCAAAGAATTGTTTGAAAAAATTATTTCTTTTGGTAAAGAGAATAATATTCTTATTTGTCATGATAATCCCTACAGTTTTATTTTGAATGATAAGCCAATGAGTATTTTGAGCATTGGCGGAGCAAAGGAAATTGCCATCGAACTAAACTCATTAAGCAAAGCAAGTTATAAGCCTATTATAATAGGTAATAAGCTTTCGGAAAATAAAGCTGATTTTCTACTTAGGTTAGACATCCAAAAAACTAAATTCGCTAAATTTATTTTATTGCCAAAAAATCAATATTATAAATTTTAATATTAGCGGAAAAGTAATAAATGCAAGAGGGTAATAACGTTGATCTGTAATTTTATAGTTTTACCACAATCTATTTCAATATTCTTTTTATCCTGTTTGCATGCTCTATCAACTCCTGCAAATACTCATAGTTTTCTTTTTCAAGGCAACTCTTAAATTTTCTTAGCTGGGTAATATGTTCGTTGAGCACATCCAAAAGGTTTTCGCGGTTTTGTTTAAAAATGGGAACCCATGTAGCAGGATCGCTTTTTGCCAGTCGTACGGTACTTTCAAAGCCAGCGCTAGCCAGTTCAAAAATTGCATCCTCTTCTCTTTCTTTTTCTAAAACAGTATTTGCCAAAGCAAATGAAGTAAGGTGAGATATATGACTTATGTAAGCAGCATGCACATCGTGGTCTGCGGCATCCATATAAATTAAGTGCATCCCAATTTGCTGATAAATGTTTTCTACAAGCTTTAAAGCATCTTCATCAGAATCATCTTTTCCGCAAATAACTACAGCTTTATTTACAAATGCATCTTTTACTGCAGCATCGGGTCCGCTAAATTCTGTACCCCACATTGGGTGCGTTGCAACAAATCTTTTTCGTTTTGGATGATAAGCAATAACATCATGCATTTTTTGTTTTGTAGAACCCATATCCATCACTACCTGCTTATCTACCTGGTCTAAAATGTGAGGAAGCAAATCATTTATTGAATCAACAGGAATTGCTAATACAATTAGTGAACTTTTTTTTATCGCTTCCTTCAAAGGAAGAATCTCATCAACCAATCCCAAATGTAAAGCCCTTTCACAATGATGTTCATTAACATCAACACCAATAACATGTTTTGCAATTCCCTTTTCTTTTAACACCAAACTGAAAGAGCCACCAATTAAACCGATGCCTATTATAGTAACCCCACCTAAATCCTCCCCGAAGGGGAGGACTTTTGATGAGTTAGTATTTGAGTTTTCTGTTTTCATTTATTTGTTGTTTTTTGATCCCTCCTTTGGAGGGCGGGGAGGTTACCCCTCCTAAATCCTCCCCGAAGAGGAGGACTTTTGAACCACCTGATAAATTATTTTTCTCCTTCATGATTTGATTTTTTAATCCCCTCTTTAAAGAGGTTAGGGAGGCTACTCTTTCCAATGCCTCTTGTATCACTTCAACCTTTGCACATAAACTAACCCTAATATAACTATTACCATTGCTCCCGAAAATTCCTCCCGGGGTTATAAACACATTTTTAGTCTATAAAATTTCATCACTTAATTCATATCCATCTTTCTAAGATGAAGGGATTTTTGCCCAAATGAAAAGCCCTGCCTGCTTATCATCAAAAGAACAATCCAGTTGTTTTAAGAAGGTAAGTACAATTTCCCTTCTCTCTGAATAAATGCTGTTGAGTTGCTTATACCAATCACTTACTAAGCTTAAAGCTTTTGCTGCTGCAAGTTGTACAGGTAAAAACATTCCACTGTCCATATTACTTTTAAATCGAATTATTTCATCAATCCTATCTTTCGCTCCACACATCATTCCAACTCTCCAGCCTGCCATGTTACAATCATTAAGAGATTTACAGTTTATCAATTTAAAAATTAAGCATAAAAAATTTAGGGTTTTATCTACCGCCCCGGTCTCCAGGCAGACCATATTTAGATCGTACGGCTGCTTTCATACATGATTCATTAATGACGCACAACGACTGGGTATTGCTACAGGCAGAGAATTCATTGAACTTCCAGCACGGAACTGCAGCTTGGTTTTATTTTGTTGCCGAAGATAAGAACTATTGCCTGGCTTAATTTGTGAGCTGGAACTATTGCTGATAGTGATTTGCGCCGATTGTCAGCCAGCCTATTGACAAACCTATTGTTGTGAGTTCGTGTTATTATCTCTGAAAATTTTCTGTTTAAGATTATGGCTTTTCTATTTCCATATTTTTTTTCGAACGCATGACGCACAACGTCCGAGTATTTGCGAAGGCTGGATATTCGTTGCTTGTCCAGCCCGGAACTGCAGCCGAATAAGGAAATAAATGTACAAGTTAACAGCTAAATGATGAGTAGAATTCCGTCAAACCCGGATGCATAACAATAATGATTTGCAGCCGAATGATCTTCCGTTAACCCAGCTTGCCAATACTTTTGTTGGTGGCTGTTCTCAAATCTGGCGAATTATGTTTCCCTAAACCTAATAAAATGGTTCCGTCAACTTCAATTGGCAAGATGCTCAAAATCTGTAGAGTCATGTAACCAAATTAACTTAAAATAAAAACTAAAAGAAAAATTGTTCTTTAATAATTTTACCGTCTTTAACTTCAAATACAGCGATTTCGTCCAGTTGTCTCCGTTGATTGTCGTTCTTAAATGTAGCATCAAAACCCATAGCAACGCTAAAGAAATTACCTGCAATAATTGGCTCAGAAGTATAACCACCGTGCATTTCAGCAATATTTTGTCCCCATGCTTTTCCTTTAGCTATAACAGCTTCCAACCCTTTTGTTATAACCTGCATTCCCATATTTACCGCATGTTCGGGTTCAATACATACAACATCCTGGCTGTACAATTCATTTTGAATTTCTTCAAATTTACCTTGTTTTTCAAGCTCCATGTAGCGAGCTACTACTTCTTTAATTGTCATTTGTATAGTTTTTATGTTAGATTTTGAACCAATGGTCGTGTTTGCGAACCTGAAGCAAAAGAAACAAGATTTAATTTATTGCAAAAATAATATTTAGTTTTTTTTAGAGTGTCAAACCCAATAGCTTCCAACGATTGGGTATTGTTGCAGGAGGGTATTTATTGAACGTCCCGCCGGTACAAGCGCCCAAATTGAAAATATATCGTTGAAGTTAAAATGACATAAGCTGAACATTGAACGCCTTGTAGCAGTCGTCATACATTGCCTGCGCAAAATTTGTGATTCTTTTATTTCCCTGTTTTTCTGCCATAGTAAATAGTAGTAGTACCAGCACCTAAACCACCTTCATAAAAGGAAACATAGATACTGTCATTCACAGGAAAAAACTCAGCTAAATAAGAGCTATTGGCATACCAATAATTATAATAAACTATAGTATCCGGAGCTGTTTCCCGATACAAAGTAATGTTATCGATTACTATGGCTGAATCATAAAGCTCTTTTATTGTAAAAGTTTGATTCGAATAAGCATGATTGTACTCACCCTTGCCAAGTAAATAATTGAAAGTATGTTTTGTTACATAATACTTGCCGGCTACAATACCTTTGATAACAGGATCTTTTACGCAGGAATAACATGTTACAATCAACACAATAAGAATAATTTTTTTCATATTCATTCATAATTTAGTTCAGCTCTTTCTTCCCAAACCATACACAAGGGTATAATCGTTTTAACTCCCTATGCATGTTCTCGATAAAAGTCCATTCCTGCTTCGAACGGAAAGCATCCACTCCTATATTATTTATTTTCTAAAGCCTCGCAGATATTTCTCATCTGATGCAAATGCCTCTTAGTGTGAAATAAGGTAAAATAAATGATTTCTAACTTTGTAATTGGGCCAAGGGGGAGTCCTTCAACGAGTTCATTTAAGTTAGCAATACCAGCATTCTCCTTAAATTGTTTGAAAGCTTCATTTAGTTTCCCGATCGTCGGATGTCTTTCATAAATACCAATCTCAGGGATAATGAATTCAGGCGATTGAAATGTATTTGAAAAGTCCAGGAATACTTTTTTTAATTCTTCTATTCTTTCTCCTGGATTTCTTTCGGCTGGCTTTGCATCTCTTAGCATCGCCTTTGACATTCCGGTAATTGATTTTGTGACATGGGTCAATAATTGAGGTGCCGTCCAGCTGCCTTTATACGGTATAATATTTACCTGGTCTTCATCAACAGAAGCCATTAAACCTGCAAGCTGTGTTACGGCTTCAGCAATTGACGCTAATACTCCATTTTTGTCAAACGTTTGAATTTCCATATAGTTATTACAATAATTTTAAACGGAGTGCTTGTTGGTTAATTGAAGTGTGTGCAAGTAATCCTTTTCATATATCCGCTTTTTTATATCTAACCTTTTAAGCAGCATTTTAAAAAGTCGGTGGTGCAGTCATGGTTCTGAGGCCATCCCCTGATGAAACAATTATTTTTTTACATTTTATTTCTCATTAAGCTCCAACAGTACCTGTCTCGACTTTTCCAGCTCGCTTGTAATTGCCAATAATAACTCCACTTGGTGTAACTGTACTTTCTATTAATGTAAATGACGCCGGAATCGGGCCATTGTCAAACAACTTTTTTCCTTCACCAAGAGTCAATGGGTGAATCATGAGCCAGAGTTCGTCCACCAGATCATTCTTAAGTAGCAGTTGAATGAGCTTACCGCTACCCCAAACCTGAATGTCAGAACCAATAGAGTTTTTGAGCTTTTCAATATCGGCCAGGCTTTCGAGGAAAACTGAATTTTTCCAATCTGACTTATTCATGGTCGTGGACATGACGTATTTTGTGACGTCATTGATACCTGGCCAATTATCTGCGTGCTTAGGCCAGTAATCTTCCCAAATCTCAAATGTTTTTCTGCCCAAAAGAAGATCGGCAGGTTTCATCAGTTTTTCTATAACCTTGCCACCAACTTCGTCACCATAAGGCGCAACCCAACCGCCATATTTGAAACCGCCTGATGTATCTTCCTCAGGTCCACCAGGTGCCTGCATTACACCATCTAATGAAATCATTGATAACACGATTATTTTTCTCATATTAATTGTTTTTGTTACGACAAATCTCGCAACATAGTTCGTGTAATTGCAGTGTAAATGCGACAATCTTAGTGGTTGAATACGACAAGTATTGATAGTACTACGTAGATAGGTGGAGTTGTCGTTATAGTATGACCGCTAACGTTTCGGGTATTGCCGAAGGCGGGGAATTTCAGCTCTGCCGCTTAATAGATTTACTAATGTTTAATTACTTTCGTCAGGACAATAATATTTCGCCAGCCCCGCTTTTGGCAATACCTTGTTAGCGGTTCGTTGCTTTTGTTCACTTTCGTCTGTAGTTGCAAATTTTGTTTGTTAGTTCGTTACAGGCTGCTGTTTATATTCCGAATAAGTAATAAACCTATTTCCATCGAAAAAGTAGAGACCTGTCTCTCTTGTACCCACCCAAAGATTTCCGCTTGTATCTTCCAAAATTGACCAAACCCAAGGAGTTGCTAGTCCATCTTTTGCTGTAAAACGGGTGAACGATTTACCATCGTAACGGCTAAGTCCACCATCACCACCAAACCAAATGTTTCCCTTTTTGTCTTCTATTATTCGCATAACCCCACCGGGTAATCCATCTTCTTTTGAAAAACTTGTAAATGATTTGCCATCATATCGGTAGGCCCCACCCCAATTGCTGAACCAGATATTCCCATTCTTGTCTTGCAATTGAGGCCATGCCCAACTATGCGCTTTTGGCGTTGGCCCATCTTGAAATAATTCCATTGGTTTCAGGTTGGTTACAGATTTTCCATCGTAACGGTACGCACCTTTGTTGGTTCGTCCTCCAAACCAAATGTTCCCTGCTTTATCTTCTAAGATCCGTTCCACTTTATCGTTACTGGTCAAAAAGGCATTTGCGGCATCATTGATTATAAAAGGAGTAAAGGATTTGCCATCGTAGATATAAACACCATCTATTGTTACAAACCATAGTTTTCCGCTTTTTGCTTGCATGATACTGTATACCCAATGCGAGTTGCGATAGTTGGGATTGTTGTTGGGAGGCAGGTTTTTTGGTAAAGGAATCTGGATTTCAGTAAATGTTTTATCATCGTAAAGACAAAGTCCCGCTTCAGTACCTATCCAGATTTTACCCTCTTTATCTTCCAAAAGTGAATAAACACTATTACTGTTTAGCCCATCGGCCACTAAAAATTGGGTAAAGGATTTACCGTCATATTTATACAAACCGTTTTGTGTAGTTCCGAACCAAAGATTACCGGCTTTGTCCTGCAAGCCACATTGTACATTGCCATACCTGGGGTTGCCTATGGTTTTTATAAGTTTTGGGTGTCCGTCAGATGCCTTTTCTTTTGGTAAGTCTTTTTTAACTTGTCCGTTGCAGGCAGTGCAAAAAACTAAGATTGTAAGAAAAGTAAAAACC
Source organism: Chitinophagales bacterium (assembly GCA_013816805.1). NCBI lineage: Bacteria > Pseudomonadati > Bacteroidota > Chitinophagia > Chitinophagales > Chitinophagales bacterium. The sequence goes on from JACDDS010000019.1 coordinate 78,690, forward strand.
TGAGTTTGAGAGAAATAATTTTTCATTGTTCAAATTTTCATTGAGGTATTTTATCTATTTCTCGGTTTGGGTGTCGCTCTGCAATGACCGCTAACAATTAAATATACGCTACTTCGAAATCAACTTATAGCGCTAATCCAGCACTATAGTGGCAGGAATACGCATGTTTAAGTTATAATAAGTAGCGCTTTTTGTCTCAAATTTTAAATCGTATTAAAGGATTTAGCTCAACTTTTTTCTTCCCATACCATGCACAAGTGTACAATGGTTTCCACCGCTTTCTGCATGTCCTGAATCGAAACCCATTCCTGCTTTGAATGAAATGCATGCTCGCCCGCAAACAAGTTCGGGCATGGCATTCCCATGAAAGAAAATCGCGAGCCATCTGTTCCGCCGCGCACACTTTTTCGTGAAGGAGTAAGACCTGTTCTCCGAATAGCTTCCATGGCATATTCACCCACCTGCGGATACTTATCGAGCATCACTTTCATATTCCGGTATTGTTCGGTTACCTTAAATTCCATAGTGGAATGCGGATAGTTTTTAATGCTGTACAGGCAGGTAGTTTCCAGCAGCTTCTCTTTTTCTTTTAATCCTTCCTCGGTAAAATCGCGGATGATGAATTTGATTGTTACCTGCTCCAATATTCCGTTTATGCTTACGGGATGTATGAATCCATTTTTTCCTTCTGTAGTTTCAGGTGAAAGCTTGTCTTTCGGAAGGCATTCGATAATGGAGGCAGCAATCTTAATAGCGCTTTCCATTTTGCCTTTTGCCAGGCCCGGATGTACACTGATTCCATGGATGGTGATAGTGACCATGTCGGCTGAAAACGTTTCATCTTCCAATGTGCCTGCTGTTTCTCCGTCTATGGTATAGCCATATTCAGCACCTAATTTTTTCATATCAACATGATCCACTCCATGGCCCACTTCTTCATCCGGAGTAAATAAGATTTTTATTTCACCGTGGCTGATTTCAGGATGAGCCATTAAAAAGGTTGCGGCATCCATAATAGCCGCCACACCTGCTTTGTTATCGGCTCCGAGCAGCGTAGTACCATCCGAGGTGATGATATCATTTCCAATCTGGTCAGCAAGATCTTTATGTTCTGCTTTACTAATGATAACCGATGGATCATTGGGTAACACCAAATCTTTTCCGTCATAGTTTTTATGAATGACGGGATTCACATTAGCACCGCTGCAATCGGGAGAAGTATCTACATGCGAGCAAAAACAAATTACGGGTACTTGCTTTTTTGTGGTGGAAGGAATAGTTGCATAGACGATTCCGTACTCGTCAAGATGTGCATCAGTTACTCCAATGGCAAGCAGCTCTTCAACTAAGATCCTAGACAGGTTTTTTTGTTTTTCCGTAGTGGGTACTGCCGAAGATTCAGGATCAGATTGGGTATCGATAGTTACGTATTTTAAAAAACGTTCCGCAACTGTATGAGAGATGTTAAAGACAGACATGATTAATTTTTAAGAGAATCAAAAATAGCCTTTGATTTCAGAATAATAAATTTTCTAATGAGACCATCTCTGAGTAGATTCTTTAGGAAATGGTATCTTCAATTCTAAATTTTTCAGCATGAACCTCACAGGAATATTTGTTACAGCATTAATTTTAATTTCATGCCGGCATCAGCAAACTGGTGAAAACATCGACATTATTCCTGTCCGGGATATTTCCCCAGCTCAAACTGTACCAGACAAAGCCCCTTCAGAACCTGCTGGAAAAACCTACAAGGGATTTTTTGTATCAGGTGCAACAAAGCATGTCTTCCGCGATTGTGCAGATCCGGATAAGGACATCTGGACAGATGACAGCGGAAAGCTGGACCACCTTTATAAAGCGTTGATTAAAAGTTCACTCACCTATCCAAATGAATATGCGTATACCGAGGTGGAAGGGAATATGGCGGTTGCTCCGCAGGAAATACGCTCGAGAGGATACGACAGTGTTTTAACCGTATATAAGGTGCTGACCTTCGAGCAAAAAAATTTTCGAAACAGTTGCATACCCTATGAATTTTGGGTAATCGGTAACAAGCCAAACTGGTCGCTGCAGGTTTCGAAAAAAGAAAGCCTTATTGCCTTAAAAGATTATACCCACGGAAAAGTATATATTTTTCCTTACTTCGAGCCAGGTGAAATGGATGATGCCATTACTTACCGTACGGAGAATACTGCTATAACCGCAGCGTTGCAGGTAGTGATTAAAAAGCAGAAATGCAGTGAGGGATCATCCAAAGAAAATTATGAGTTTTCAGCCAAGGTTATTATGAATGGAAAAGTATACCGTGGTTGTGCGATCCGGGGTGATTCAGGGTCGTTTTAAGAGTGTGCTTACCCGGTAGCCGGAATCCGGTTCTGATGTTTTAATTGAGCCTCATAACCGATAACTGCATCATGTCTTCGGAGAAAGAAGGTGATCATAGGACCTGCAACCATAACAGTAACAATCGTCATTACCACCAATCCTACAAAAACCTTTTCATCGATTATTTTTGCCTGTAGTGCCAATAGTCCTAATACTATTTCCATAGAGCCGCGCGCATTCATTCCAAAGCCTACGGCAAGTGCTTTATTGATTTTAAAACCGCTCAAACGCGCGCCCAGGGTGCCTCCTAAAATTTTCCCTATAGAAGCAATAGACAGTATAAACAGGCAAATCTTCCAGTCAAAATTGGTAATAAAGTTTACCCGCAATCCTATGGAAGCGAAAAAAAGCGGGGCAAATATATTTGTGATGAATTGATGGAGAACATCTCTCGATTTATCGGTAAAATTTTTGGAAGCACCTACCGCTACACCGGCAAGAAAAGCCCCGAATACCGCATGTATGCCTGCCCATTCTGTAAAGAGCGAACAGAGTATGCAAAAAATAATCGCAACTGTGATGTTTGTTCCGGCAGAAGGAAAATATTTTTTAGCGGCTAAAAAGGTCTGGTCAATCAGCCATCTTCCGCCTGTCATTAAAAATGCTGCAAAAAAAAGTACAATGAACACCGTTTCGATAACACCAAATCCTTTATGCTGCGTATTTATAAGATTCAGCACGATGGAAAAGAGCATCCAACCCAGAAAATCATTTACCATTGCGGCCGTTAATATCATGTTCCCGAAGCGTGTCTTGATAAGATCCAGGTCAATCAATATTTTTGCGCTGACGGAGAGGGCGGTAATGCACAGCGCTGTGCCTATAAACATGGCAGGTATTAATTTATTATCGGTGGGAGTTGAAAACAGCTGATCGTAAAAAAACCAGGTTGCAATAAACCCTGTAACAAAAGGAAAAAAGGAGCTCGCAAAACTTATTTTGGCTGCAGCCTTTCCACGGCGTTTAAGTGTGTTCAGGTTCACCTCCATACCGGCAACAAATAAGAGAAAAATAATCCCTACCTGTGCGAGGCCATCGAAAGCGCTGTAAGATTGCTTTGGGTCTACAAAAATTGCATTAAAGGTTCCGGGGAAATAAGCGCCCATTAATGAAGGACCTAATATAATACCGGCAAATAGTTCCCCCATTACAGCAGGCAGCTTAAACTTTTTAAATATTTCACCCAGCAGCCGTGATGCGATGAGAAGAATACTGAGGATGACGAGAAAGCTTAATAGTTGATCGGAGGAGAGTTTTGCAACCATGATTTATTTTATAGTGAGGTTATTTACAAAATCATTAATTGTTTCCGGCTACCTTTTGTAAGGTATAGTTAAGGTAATTTTGAAAGGATATTCTATGCAGGTAATTAGTTCGACCAATTCGGTAGAATTTTGTCGAAAATTAGATATAAAAATGGAATTCAATAATTGGAAACAAAAATGTTCGCAGCAATAATATAGTATCGTGACTTCGCTCTCCCTAAGTTAAAGTGCGTGAGACATATTATAAATCTGAATTTCGAACTTTTATTTGTCTGAATTCCGCCTGATCGGAAAAAGATAGGTAGAGAAAAAAATATTTTAGAATTTGAAGATTGAAGAATTATTACAGTATAAGATAGAAGCTGCGGGCCAATCTTACCAATTTATCGGGCCATTTCTTATGAGATGGAAATGGGTAGACAATAACCAATAGAACCATTTAATTCCAATACTTAAAGATTAAAGTGTGGAAATTAGAATAAACACTCAATCAATTCTAAATATTTAAGCCCCGCTGTTGGCATACTTTTATCAGCTCTCTCGTTTGTCTATTTTCAGTTTATAACTTTCAACCAATTACTTATGGCATTGAAAAACAACAATCAATTTGCACTTATTACCGGGGCCACCAGTGGCTTTGGATATGAGCTTGCGAAATTATTTGCACAGGATGGGTATAATCTGGTGCTGGTAGCCCGCCTGGAAGATCGTCTTCAGGAAGTAGCGGATGAGATTATTAATCTGTTTGGTGTGGAGGTTATTCCGCTTCCAAAAGATTTATTTGACCCAAACGCACCATTCGAAATCTATGATGATATTAAAGCGCAAGGCATTGCCATTTCGGTGCTGGTCAATAATGCAGGGCAGGGAGAATATGGAAAATTTTCAGAAACTGACCTTGATCGTGAATTAGACATCATTCAGCTCAACGTCGGCGCCTTAGTGAGCCTGACTAAACTTTTTCTTAAAGAGATGGTGGAGCGGAATGAAGGAAAAATTCTTCAGTTGGGATCGGTAGTGAGTACTATGCCTGCACCAATGATGGCTGTTTATGGTGCAACAAAGGCATTTGTGCTTTCATTCAGTGAGGCTCTTATAAATGAATTGAAAGGTACTAATGTTACCCTTACTGCATTACTTCCCGGCGCCAGCGATACTGATTTCTTTCATAAAGCTCATGCAGAAGACACAGTAACCTATAGAGAAGAAAAGCTCTCGAAGCCTGCGGACGTAGCCCGTGATGGATATGAAGCATTAATGAAGGGAGAAAGTAAAATTGTTTCAGGATGGAAAAACAAGGTACAGGTAGGAATTGTAAGCTCCCCATAAAATAGGGCCAGTTAAAAATAGAAAATACAGTTTTAAATTTAACTGGTCATGAAAAGAGAAAAATTCACCGAAGAACAAATTATCAGGATACTCAAGGAGTATGGCAC
>JACDDS010000020.1 GCA_013816805.1 Chitinophagales bacterium
CGTACTCAATGCAGTCAAAAACAAATTACTGGCGCGCGTTCTTGCTGTGGTTAAACGCGGAGAACCTTATGAAAAAAATTACTCATTAAAATGTTTGGCCGTGTCATAGAAATCAACGGCCAAAAATTGTTACATGTATTTAACGGAAATGCAAATCTCATTACATTCGGAAAAAAATATTTCGCTGGAATTTATATTATTTAAGCAATTTCTTCTTAGTACTACGGATGGGTATATTTTTACAGGAGCAACACAATCAACTGATGGAGATATAACAGGGAATAAAGGTGGGCAGGATGTCTGGGTTGTTAAGGTCAATTTTAACGGAAATATAGAATGGCTAAAATGCTATGGTGGTACCTATAATGAGGTTGCTTACGCAATACATGCCGCCATTAAAAATGGCTATTTCATCTCCGGAATAACTACATCACTGGATGGAGATGTTACTGATCACCATAACAGCGAAAATAATGAAGCGGATGAATGGGTAATTAGAATAGATACTTCAGGAAATTTACTGTGGGAAAATGCATTAGGAGGTGCAAACTATGACATTGCTTATGATGCAGAGGCAACCTCTGATGGCGGATGTATAGTATCAGGTGTTAGCTCTTCTTTGAGTGGCGATATTAGATTTAATAAAGGGGGCGAGGATGCCCTGCTGATTAAACTGGATAGTGCTGGAATGTACAATGGAGTAAAAACCTGGGAGGATCTAAAGATGATGTAGGGAATCCAGTTAAGCAAGTTCGCGATGGTGGATATATCGTAGCTATAACCACTGAAAGCAATGATGGCGAAGTGATTAATGCTCATGGAATGAGCGATATCTGGGTGGTGAAGCTCAACAAGCGCGGGAACATAGAGCAAAGCCTTACATTAGGAGGTAGTGACTATGATGAGGCAAACTGCATCCAGCAAACTTATGATGGAGGATTTGTGGTATGCGGTGGAACGTCTTCAACAGATGGAGATATTAAAAAAAACAGGGGCCTGCATGATTTTTGGATAGTGCGCCTTGAGCCTTCAGTAATTGATTCTGCTGATTCAGCAGATAATAAAATAATTTTTCGTGCGAGGAAAGCTGAAAGCATTACAGAAAATTTGCTCTCAATATTTCCTTCAATTACAACAGGCACATTTGAAATCAATCTGCAAACCTCTAACACCATTCACCAAGTAAACATCGAAATCTTCAATGCTTTCGGTCAATTAGTTCAAAGCCAACTAACAACTTTAACAAGTGGTATCATTCAGACCGAAATCACCCTCGATGCCGCTTTACCGAGAGGTCTATATTTCGTGAAAACGAGGTGTGCGATGCGGTTGGTAAAATAGTGCTGCAGTGAAAGTTCAGAATTCGAAATAGCACGTAACCAAAGCAGAAATGAATTTTTGCCATTGATTTCTATGACACTTCAAAGCATTTTGGTGAAAATTTACTCCCAAACCGTGTCTCCACCAGATTGCCTTTGCGGGTATGCGTGGGACACGGCGATGTTGAACATCGTATCTTTCATTAATGTCTGTAAAAACAAGACATAATTTCAGGGGGAAATGTATTTCTGCACTTTCACCTGTTATAATTGAATAAACCTTTTTGAGATCACCCGGTCGCATGGCGAGGTGTATAAGTGGTTCAGTATTGCTCAGAGCAAGAGGTATAAGATTATCGCATATTTCATCATGCCTAATCATTTGCACTTTATAATAGCTGCTCCACAGACTAGTGCAAACCTCATACGCTGATGAGCAATGGAAAGCGTTTTATCGCTTATGAAATAGTAAGCAGGTTGAAGAAGAGTCACTGCCACGAAATCATTGCTAACTTCTTACAACCGCCGTGTCCTACGCTCACCCGCCAAATCTTCGAGTGGAGACACGGCTGGGGGGGAAGAAAGTAAAAATAGATAATGATAAAGAATGAAGAATAAAAATTTTATAGCAATTAACAGTAATTATGAGGTCACAACCAGCAGCTATCAGTAACTGACGTTGACTGTTATATTTTTTAATTGCTGACTACTGATCTCTGAAAACTGATAGCTTTTGATTATCTGATAATATTCAATTTTGATAAAAGCTGCTAAAGCCTGACCGCTGATAGCTTGTAGCTATTGTACTAACGACCCATTCAGCATCTGCAAATTTGTTTCAGCAGATTTTACTGCGTATAAAGAGGTTATATATGCAGCACTTACATCATCATACGATCTGTGTGCCTGCTGCAATTCGATTTGAGTAATCGCATACAACTTAAATTCTTCCAGGGCAATGCGCAGGTTTTCCTCAGCCAATTGAAGGTTTTGCTTAAGCACCATCATCTGTTGTAATGCCGTTTTATATTTATGATAAGCAATACTCACAGATGCCTCGGTATTGCTTACCGCCTGTTCATAGTTAATCCGGGCATTTTCTATATTTATTTTGGAAACCTCAACAAGGTTACGGGTTCTGAAGCCATCAAAGAGGTTCCAGCCAAGTGTAACTCCTGCATTCCAGCCGAGATTTTGATTGAGTAAAAAAAAGCTTGCTGAAGAAGAAGAATTGTTGAAGCCATAACCCCCTATAACACTTAGCTGCGGAAAATAAAGTGATTTGTTTTGCTGCAAAATCGCCGTTTGAATATTTACATTTCTGCTTGCTTCCAGCAAAAAGGGATTATGCTCTGTTAGAAATTGGCGGGTAGTATCTGCAGTCCCTGAAGTAACCGGGATACTGTCACCTACCTCAAAATCTAAATCCGGGCTGCGTTGTAAAAGATGGTTAAGGTTTGTCTTTGCATCGAGCAAGGAATTTAGCTGGGCATAATATTGAGCTTCTTCTGTATTACGATCAATCTGCGATTGAAATATTTGCTGCTGGGTTCCTTTACCATGCAACTTCAGATTCTGCGATGTAATTAATTGAACATCATAATACTTCAGGCTGCTGTCTATCTGTACCAGTAACTGCTTTTGCTGAACTACATTATAATAAGCATTTATAATGGTTGCCATTAAATTTTGAATATCGTCCTTGCTGATCAGGCGGGACTGATCTTCCTGCAATCTTAAAAGTTTTGCCGTTGCAAACATTCTTCCGCCATCAAACAAAGTCCATGAAACCGCGGCGCTTATATTCCGCGTATTTGTAGTAGCATTATTGTGATTTAGCTCTGTTCCGTTCGAGTACTGCTGCTTAATCGTTTGGTCGCTGTACAGTATGTTGCTGTTGACATTGAGCTGTGGAAGAAAACCTGCATTGCCCGGAGAATTGCGGATGGACGAAGCTTCAACATTATTGCTGTCAATAATAAGCTGAAAATTTTGCCGCAGTCCGATAACAATAGCGTCATCAACAGACAAATAAGGTATCGTTTGAGCATTTACACCTGACCAGATAAAACACACCAACAGATACACAAATAATTTATGCTTCAACAGGTTCTTCAACATGTTTTACTGTAGCCGGAGCGACCACTTTTTTTGTTCGTGATAAATAACTGTACATAGCCGGAATAACCAGGAGGGTAAATACCAGTGAAATAAATAAGCCACCCATAACTACAATGCCCATTCCCATCCGGCTGGTAGCTCCGGAACCAAGAGCCGCCGCTATAGGTAACGCTCCGAATATAGTTGCCAGGGTTGTCATCATGATGGGTCGCAGCCGCATCACTGAAGCCTGGCGTATGGCATTCATCTTGTTTAATCCTTTCTCTCGTAGCTGATTTGCAAATTCAACAATCAGTATTCCGTTTTTTGTAACCAAACCTATAAGCATGATCATCCCAATTTCACTGAAGATATTCAGCGTTTGATTAAAGTACCACAAAGATAACAGGGCACCCGCTACGGCAAGAGGTACCGTGAACATAATAATCAGCGGATCGACAAAACTTTCAAACTGAGCTGCTAATACGAGATACACTAAGATGAGTGCCAGCATAAATGTAAAGGCAAGGTTAGAAGAGCTTTCGGCATAGTCCCTGGCAGGACCTGTAAGAGCTGTTGAATAGCTTTTATCCAAAACCTGGGAAGAAATTTTATTCATCTCTTTTATACCATCACCGATCGTTTTACCCGGAATTAATCCAGCAGAAATGGTAGCAGAAACATACCTGTTGTAATGATATATAGCGGGCGGGCTACTCTCCTCTTTTACATCCACTACATTATCGAGCTGAATAAGCTGACCATTATTATTTCGTACATAAAGTGATTTTAGGTCCACCGGCTGATCGCGGTTTTCGCGCGGTACCTGGCCTATTACCTGGTACTGATTATTATTCTTTTCAAAGTATCCGAACAAAAGACTGCTGTATGCGAGCTGCATCGTTTGCGCTACATCGCTTACTGCAACGCCAAGGCTGGCAGCCCGGGCGCGGTCTATGGTAATATCCAATTGCGGCTTGTTGAATTTCAAATTCACATCGGTGCCCTGGAAAATCGGATTGCTTTGCACTGCCTGCAAAAATTTCGGAACAGATTCCTTTAACTTGTCAAAGTTAGGCGCTTGTATAACAAACTGCACGGGCAATCCCGATGAGCGGCCAACCTGTATCGTTTGCTGCTGCACACTGAATACTTTAGCATTATTCAGCTTGCCAAGCTTTGACTGTAAGTAATTCGAGATCTGGTCCTGCGTGCGGCTGCGCTGATCAGGGCTTACAAATCCAATCCGGCCTGCTGCACTGTTAACCGCGCTATTCCCTGTAAAACCTGGCGCTACAATGGTGAGCAATATTTGTTTTTCAGAAACAGAATCATTTATAAACTGCGTAACCTGATCCATATAGTGTTCCATCGATTCATAAGAAGAGCCTTCCGGTGCCGTAACGCTTAACCGCACGTAGCTGCGATCATCAAGAGGCGCCAGTTCAGAAGGCAGATAATAAAAAAATCCTGCTGCAATAGCTAAAGCAACGGCTGTAATTACTAAAGCCATCCAACGCATCTTTAAAAAGCTTCTCAATATTCTTTCATAGGTACTGTTCATACTTTCAAAGAAGGGTTCTGTTTTACGATAAAACCAGGAATGTTTGCGGCTTTTTTTTACCAGGTAAGCATTTAGCATTGGTGTAAGTGAAAGCGAAACGAAAGCCGAGATGACTACCGCTCCCGCGAGCACGACACCAAATTCCCGGAATAGCCGCCCTACAAAACCTTCGAGGAAAATTACCGGCATAAAGACCACTACCAATGTAAGAGAGGTGGAGAGCACGGCAAACAGAATCTCATTGCTTCCTTCGATGGCGGCCTCAATGGGCTTCATGCCTTTTTCAATCCGTTTAAATATATTTTCTGTTACCACAATGCCATCGTCTACCACCAGACCGGTTGCGAGCACAATGGCTAAAAGGGTAAGGATATTTATTGAAAAATCCATTACCCACATAATAAAGAACGCACCAATAAGTGAAACCGGAATATCAATCAAGGGACGAAATGCTATGATCCATTCGCGGAAGAAAAGAAAGATAATAAGGATCACCAGCACCAATGCAATGGCAATTGTCTCGCTTACTTCACTTACTGAATTACGTATGAACTGCGTATTATCCAGCGCCACATTCACTTCCAGATCCTTAGGTAACTCCTGCTTTAGCTGACCCATGCGCTTATAAAACTCATTGGAGATGTCAATATAGTTGGCGCCCGGCTGAGGGACCAGTGCTAATCCCACCATGGGGATGCCCGATTGTTTCAGGATGGTTTCTTCATTCTCAGCGCCAAGTTCAGCGTGCCCTACATCTGTAAGCTTAACTGTTTGCGTCCCGTTAGTCTTTAGTATCAGGTTCTCGAAGTCATTTGTGGAAAGCAGTTGCCCGTGTGTGTTTACATTCAGTTCTGTGTGATACCCTTCTATTTTCCCGCCAGGCAAATCCACATTTTGTTTGTGTAATGCATTTTGTACATCCAAAAGTGTTAAGCCGTATGCTGCCAGCTTATTGGGATCTAGCCAGAGACGCATCGCGTACCGCTTTTGTCCCCAGATCTGTATGCTGCTCACACCGGGTATGGTTTGAAGCCGCTCTGCAATCACATTTTCAGCATAATCGCTTAAATCAAGGATGTTACGGGTGTCACTTTGTACCGTAAGAGTTAAAATGGCATCGGCATTGGCATCTGCTTTTGTTACAGATGGTAAGCCATCTATATCTTGGGGCAGTACCCTTACGGTTTGAGAAACTTTATCCCTAACATCATTCGCAGCTGTTTCCAGGTCAGCACCCAAATTAAATTCTACGTTGATGATGCTGGATCCCTGTGAACTGGTGGAAGAAATGCTCCGGATGCCCTGGATGCCGTTAATCGCTTTTTCCAGCGGCTCCGTAATCTGTGATTCTATCACCGCTGCATTTGCTCCTTTATAGTTGGTATTCACCGTAATCATCGGCGGATCAATGGCTGGAAATTCCCGCACGCCAAGAGATTTAAATCCTATAATTCCAAAAATGACGATCACCAGCGACATTACTATCGCGAGCACCGGACGATGGATACTTAATGTGGGTAGGCTCATACGCTACTGCACCTTCTTTAATTTAACTTTCATCTTATTTTTCAAAAATAAGATGCCTGAAGTAATTACGGTATCGCGGGGATGGAGACCGCTTGTGATTTGTACAGCCGTATCATTTCGTATCCCAATCTGCACCGGCACGCTAAAGGCAGTATCCATTCTTGCCACGTAGACTTGCTGTCCGTTTAACACAGGGATTAATGCCTGTGTTGGAATCAGGATCGCCTCAGGATCCGTTCCAAGGTCAAGCGTTATGTTAGCAAAGCTTCCCGGCATAAGCGAGCCATCATTATCACACAATGCACGAACGGTAAGCGTCCGCGTATCGGTATTGATGCCCGGATTTATTACATACACTTTTCCACTATATTGTTTGGTGCTGCCCTGAATCGTAAATGTCAGACGGGTACCTACTTTTATTTGCGGGGCAAACTTTTCAGGCAAATCAAACTGCACTTTAATCGGATTAAGCTGGTATAACGTTGCAATCACCGTAGTGGTGCTTACAAAAGCGCCGGAGCTTACATAGCGCACTCCTATTACACCGTTAAATGGTGCCCGTATTTCACTGTTATCCAGCTCAGCCTTCGTGAAATTGATATCTGCCTGTGCAGATTTAACGCTCAAGCTGGTAGCATTGTACTCATCTTCATTTACGGCATTCAGCTTATAAAGCTGTTCTTCACGTGCAAGGTTGTTTTGAGCTACTTCCAGGGTAGCTTTCTGCTTCTCTAATGTTGCCTGCAGGTTCGCATTGTTCAGCTTTACCAGAAGGTCGCCTTTATGCACTATGTCGCCTTCTTTAAAATAGATCCCGGTTATCATACCATTGAGCTGTGGCTGCAGGTTCACCGACTCGTTCGCTTCCAGTGATCCGCTCACTAATGCAATATTATTCATTACCTGCGGCCTTACCACAAGCGCATCTACTGCCTGAACCGCGGACTTTTTAGGCCCCGAAGCAGGATCTGTTGTTGTGCTTTTCAGAAAAAGAACTTTGATAAGGACCAATCCTATAATAATTGCCACTACCCAGATAAGCCCCCGGTATCTTTTCATTTGTGTCAGGAATATTGTTTCGAATTAATTTTAGATACTTTTTTTCGCCTCACATTTATTATCAAATCCCTGGAGGGCAAAGCTTTTAAATTTAAATACATCTGCTGCAGTACGTTCATAAATATACCCCAGTCACCCTTGCTTACCTGGCTGCTACAATATTCATTTAGTTCTTTTACCGCTCCGTGGATTTCCTTCATTCTGCGGGCTGCCTTTTCTGTTAACCGTATGCGATGTTTCCTTTTATCATTTTTATCCGATTCTCTTATCACATAGCCGTGGCTGGTAAGATAATTAAGGATGCGCACCATAGCGGCCTTATCTACTCCTAACTGGTCTGCAATCTCCTGCTGCGAGCTGCGCGGGTATTCATTCTCAATCATGATCAGGGCGCTGAAGTACCGCTCAATATCCAGTTGATCCAGCTTGCTGTTTAATGCGCCCAAATAGAGGTGAGCATTTCGCCATAGCAAACGGGCAACAGGTAATTGGTTTGGGGTCATTAATTGTTGAAGTTAAATTAGTTGATTGCAACAACTAACAGTAAATGCTTTAAATGGACCTTTTGTTCAAAAAAAGTTGTTTTTTATTTCACCGCTGTGGTGAGTTACCTCTTAAAGCGAATATCTTTTTTAATTTTCTCAATGTCTTTTTTGAGCTGCTGTAAACTGGAAGCAAGACCCTGGTCTTTCGGTTCAAATTCAGCAGTAAAGTAATATTCCATTATAAAAATCTCAATAACTTCTTTTACAGATATTTTCTGCGGAGGATAAGCAGCATTATCGTATTCCAGAACAATTTTTTTATCATCACCGGTAAAAGAAATGCGATGAATTATAGTATCTTGATTTTTACTTCGAAGCAAAACCACATAGATTTTTTTCTCTACAATCTCTTCTGGTAAAATTTTTCTGCAAATAATCCAGCTATTCCAATTAAGGGTGGGTTTCATGAAATCATCCGCTACCTGTACCATAACATATTCTCCGCTTCGGTGTATAATTTCTGATATGGTGAAAGAGGGAAAACTTTTATAGAATTCGTTGTCTTGTTTTGTTAGCCATTGCGATACTGCCTTTGCATTTAGAACATAAATTTGTGATGCAGTTTCATATTTTTCAGAATCTTCCAGTACTAATTGATCGCTGGTTGTTGGAAAAGATTCGAAAGGTTTCCCCTTACCTGTAAGAAGCCAATTAGCATTTAGGTCTTCAAACCTGTTTGTAAGATCGGAAATAATTTCAAAGGAGGGATTATTTTTTGGATCACGAATTAATCGCTGGAGTTTCTCTGAATGACTATAGCCCAGCGCTCGTGATAATTCGTGGATATTCTTATACCCCTTTTTGCGCATCACCAATAATAATCTTTCCGAAAAACTTATTTTCAAATATGTTTGTATATTAAAAACTTGTTTGTATAATTGTTCTATACTGTTTAGATCATCATAGTTGAGTTTTCCAAATTAAATAAACGTAGTTATTTATTCCTTTAAATTATTTTGTATGAATTGGCTACATAAAATCAATTAATGATAAATTATTACTAATAAATATGATTAAATTATGCTTTATTATATATTCGTAACTACTGTATTGAAAATGTATCACTTTAAAACTTTTATATGAAAAGATATACTACCCTCGTTTTCATTCTAGTTAATTCTTATTTTTTAAACGGTCAATCCACCGATGGATTCTTTCCCATTAACCAGGACATTATGCCACCAAGCCCTAATGCGGCTTCTGTGGCAAAGGTTTCCGAAATACCGGTAAGCTTATATACTGGCATACCTGATATTTCTATTCCTTTATATGAAGCTAAAGGTAGAAGCCTCTCCGTTCCTATTTCTCTATCTTATCATGCAAGCGGACTAAAGGTGGATGAGATAGCAAGCTGGGTAGGTGCAGGGTGGGCACTAAATGCAGGGGGACAAATTACAAGAGTGATTCACGGTTTTGCGGATGAAAGCACGGGAACATATGCTGGCTTCGAATCTTTGGCATCTTCTATTCCCTTGTTCAATTTTACCGATTATCCAACAATGAAATCATATGCAGAAGGGAAATATGACGGTGAGCCCGACGAATATTTTTACAATTTCGGAGGAAAATCTGGCTCCTTTATGATAGGTAATGATGGAGTCTGGAATACAATGCCCTATGACAATATTAAAATTGAGCGTAAAAGTCTCAGTGGTTCAAAATATTTTGTAATTACTGCCGAAGACGGCATAGTATATTATTTTGGATATAGAAAAAATTCTACTTCATCGTATATTGATGGTATTGAAAGCAGCACCAATGAAAGCAGTTGCGGAGATTCCAACAATCCTACCTGGCCTACAACCTGGAATTTAACACGTATTGAATTACCTACCTCAGCAGAATTTATTGATTTTGAATATGCAGATTACGAAATGGAATACTCCACAGGAACTATGGAGACGAAATATTTTTCCATAGATGCGATGGGTGAGTTTGGGGATATTTGCACTAATCAGCAAGATTTAAATTGTACAAACAGGATGTACGTATTTGGAAAAAAGGTTTCAAGAATTAATTTTTCAAATGGTTATATTACATTTAATGATAAAAGTAATTTCATAAGAGAAGATTTAACAAATCTTGATGCAGGAAATATTGGATACCCTTTGGGGAACATTAAAATATATCTAACCAGTCAATTGGTAAAATCTTATGATCTTGACTATTCATATTATTATAAATCGAATGTTGCAACAAGATTAAAGCTATTATCCATAACCGAAAAAGGAAAAGATGTAACAGCTATTGGTCAGCCTTATAAATTTGATTATGAAGCAACAACATTGCCACCCCCTAATTACAATACGACAGATAACTCCGCTAAAGGTCAAGACCACTGGGGATTTTATAATGGCGTTACAGACAATTCAACTTTAATTCCCCCGGCATATGAGCCAATTACTCAAACTAGCTTCAGTGGTGCGGATCGTGAACCTCATTGGCCTTACACTCAAGCTGGAATTCTTACTAAAATTACTTATCCAACCCTGGGTTATACATCTTTTACTTATGAACCTAACTATTATGGTTATAATGCAAACTTATCGCTTATAAGTAATCCCATAACAGAAAATGTAACTTATAAAGCAAATGCTAAATACCCCGGGAAAAATAAAGCCGATGTAGTTGAGGACTCGAAATCTTTTACACTGGCAGCAGACACAGATTTAATTGTAACCTATAGCAGTAGCGCCTGTGATAACTGCCAGGAAATAGAGACTAGTTATAATATCCAAAATGTAAAGACATTAGAATATATAAACTTACCATCATCCGGCGGAATCATAAAGTTAAAGAAGGGAGATTATCAGTTATATGCATCAGCATTTTGTACATGTGAATCCGCTAATGCCTGGATCAGCATCGCATACGATTCAATTACTGGCTACAATAAATCTAAACAAGGTGGAGGATTACGAATTAAAACCATCGTTCAAAGTGATGGGGACGGAGACCATTCAAATGATATAATTAAGAATTATTCTTATAGTATATCAACCGAATCAGATAGACCAAGTGGTGTAAATTTCTCAACACCTGTTTATTCATATAATTACAATAAAATCAGGCCAATTCCATCCCATGGAGTTAATGAGGGTGGTGAAACTCTTTGTCAGTATCTGGTACGAACTCCCTGCAGCCAAACTGTTATGGGAACATCAAAAGGGGGTTATGTGGGTTACCAAGAAGTAAAAGTCGCCGAGGGTGATCAGACTAACAATAATGGTTGGAGTATTAATAAATATAGTATGGTGGGAGTTAATAACCCCTACTCTTATCCATTTACTCCTTTAACCAATTTAGAAAATGAAAAAGGTTTATTAATTGAAAATGCAGTATATGGTAATAATGGAAATATTTTAACAAAGCTTAAGAATGAATATTACACTGACAGGTCGAATAATCGAACCATAGTTTATGGACTGAAAATAGGTTATGTCAACGAGTGCATAGATAAGGACGGATTAGATTATGATCTTTATAAGGGGGCAACCTATAATAATATTTCTGAATGGATTTATCTTAACAAATCCACTGAAACCACTTACGATTCAGTAGATTCCACCAAATCTATTTCAAAAGTAACTCAGTACTACTATGACAATCCTGCTCACCTTCAGCCAACCAGGATTGTAACCACCCGTTCAAATGGCATTACAGAAACGCAGGTAATGAAATATCCAAAAGATTATAATGTGACCGATAGTTATTCCGGCAGTAATTCCATGTTAAAGGCTATTGCTCAAATGGATGTGCAGCATATGGACAACAACATTATTGAAAAATATAACACGATCACTAAGAATAATTACTCTGTGTTTCAGGGAGATCCGAATCTTGTCACGAACCAGGCAAATATAATTGGTGGATCTTTCACTTATTCAGCAAATAATCCGCAACAGAAAGTAATAAATCCTTTTGCAACTGAATCTGTCATCAGCGGTTCCCTCTCAAATTACCGGCTTTTCAAAAATTATGTTGTCCGGGATACTGTTTTACTTCTTGACCTGGATGCGCCTCTTTCTACTTCTTTCTTTACTGTTTCCAACTATGATGGTTCTAAATTTATCAGGGATACAAGATATCGGGGAATAATGGTTAATGACTTGTATGACGATTCTATCCAGCTTACCATGTTTCATCGCCCATATGATATACGCAGCTCTGTAGTATATGATTACCCATCAGGTAAGGTGGCTGTTATTGCGAAAAACGCTGATCAATCTTTAATAGCATATGCTGGTTTTGAAGGTAATAACCTGGGCGGATGGGACTATCCATCTTCCGGAGTTTCTCTTGTTGGATTTCAGGGAATCAATACTACTGCTACCGGCACTCATTTTTACCAGCTGAGCTCTTCCCGTACCTTCCAAAAGAAAAATCTGCCCGCAGGAACATATGTGGTTAGTTACTGGTACAAAGGTGCTCCATCGCTAACAGTTGGAACGATTCAAAAAACCATTACAGGAGAATCTGTTAATGGCTTTACCTATAAGGAGTATGTAATAAAATTAACTGCAACGACGAATGTAACCATTACTGGTACCACCAATGACTTCATCGATGAAGTACGACTTTATCCTTCTAATGCAGTTATGACTTCATATGCCTATTTACCGTCCCGAAACCTTTCTGAAAGCTGTGATGAAAACAACTACATAATCCATCATGAATATGACAACTTTGACCGCTTAAATTATTCTGCCGATCATTACTTGAATGGACTTTCCTATTTGGATTATCACTATAAGGATCCCAACAATTCATCGGATTACAATTTTATCCGTAATGAAATAGCTCATTCAGAAGGCCAAAATAAATCAAGTCTTACAGCAGGTAATCTCTCATCAGGCCTTGCTCACCGTCATCTTGAATTCTTTGACGGATTAGGAAGATCGATACAATCTGTAGCAGTTAAAGAAAGCCCTAAATCTAAAGATATTGTGATTCCGCGAGTATATGATCAGTATGGCAGAGAAACGAAAAAATACTCCTCTTATACTACTTCTTCTTATAGTGGCGCCTTTAAACCAACAGCCATAGCCGATCAGGCAAACTTTTACCTTACATCTTCTGATATTGCTGCTACCTCTTATCCCAATTCAGAGACCTCTTTCGAATCTTCCCCGCTTAACAGGCCTCTTATACAGGCTAACCCGGGAGAAACATGGAAGATGGGAGGTCGTAACATCACCTATTCCTACCGTTCTAATGGAAACAACGAAATACGGCAATGGATTAATACAAATGGAACCTGGGCTGGAAGTAAATTTTTTGGTTCAGGTTTATTTTATGTGAATCAAATAACTGATGAGATCGGCAATCAGCATTTCACCTTTAAGGATAAAAATGGCTTGCTTGTTTTAGAAGCTAACCAGAAACCTAACCCGAATGATATTAACCCGCATAAAGTTATTACTGCCAGCTACATTAATGAAAATGACTTTGCTTTGACCTATTATGTCTACGACGATATGCTTCGGCTGATTATGGTCATTTCTCCGGCTGCAGTGGATTTTATGGCAGATAAAATGGATTATACTTTAAAAACTGATGTGCTTAATAAATGGGTCTTTCAATATCAATACAATAAGCGGGGGTTGGTTTCGGCAAAAAAAATTCCAGCTCAGGATTGGACCTACATGGATTACGATCAGCTCGATCGGATAGCCTTAACTCAGGATCCAAATCTTCGAACATCAAACAAATGGATTTTCCAGAAATATGATGAATTGGGACATCCAATTATTAATGGACTTGCAACTATTAGTAGCAAATCAAACATTGATTTACAAAATACGATGTGGTCCACAAACGCTGTTTTATACGAATCACGTATCGGCCCTTCCGATTGGTGCACTACAAATGATGGCTATACTCACAACGTATATCCGACATCCTGCTCCGAAGATTTATTACTTAACTACTTTAATGATTACGATTTTGACGGTAATGGTTCCGATGATTTTATACCTATCTCATCGGACATTGCACGATCTAAAAATAAGTTAACAGGTACTTTTGTTGAGGTTCTAAATACGACTCCATCTCAATTTGTGAAGCAAGCCAATTTCTATGATTACCGCTACCGCATAATAGAAACAGATGGACTTAATGAAAGGGATAGAAGTGATCAGACATTGAATACTTATGATTTTGCAGGAAACATTTTAACTTCTGTTAGAAATCTTTCTGTTTCACATCTCATGGGAACTTTATCGATTACTAACAGACAAACATTTGATAATGCAGACCGTCTTATTGATACTTATATGCAGGTAGATGCAGCTCCGGAAATCTGGCTCGCTGATTTGGCCTACAATGAAATAGACCAGGTAAAGCAACGCAACCTTGAGAATTACATGGCTGGCATTGATGACCGTCAGTCGGATACGCACAGGGAGTCTACTCAGTATATTGATTATAAATATAATACCCGCGGATGGCTTACCGATATTAATGATATTACTACGGCTTCTTCCCTTAACGGTGATTATTTTGCAATGAAATTGCATTACGACGATGGAAACAGTTCGTTAGGTGCATCCTCGCAGTATACAGGAAATATTTCCTGGGCTGAATGGCGTAACTCCAGCGATTCAGTTAAGCGTCAATACGGATATCAATATGATCAGTTAGACCGGTTGACCAAGGCAAAGTATACTTCTTACAACCCTAAAGAAACTAAGGTGGACGATGATTTATTCACGGTCAGCAACCTGAAATATGATGCTAATGGAAATATAAATGCTATGAAAGTAAAAGGAGTGATAAGTAAAGTTAAAAACGCTTATACATATGGTGTAGCCGATGATCTTACCTATTCTTACGATGGAAATAAGCTAACAAAAGTAGTTGATAAAGGAACGGGTGAATGGAGTAATGGCCTGGATTTTCGTGGAACTGGAAATACCTATAACTATGATGCCAATGCGAACATGACCAATGATCCGAACAAGGGTATTTCCGTTACCTACAATTATTTGAATCTTCCTGAATCCATAACCAAAACTTCTACAGGCGATAATTTAAAAGTAAGCTACGATGCCGGAGGAAACAAGTGGCGGGAAGTTACTACAATAGCCGGCACGAAAGATTCGACACTCTATTTTGGTGGCATTATTTATGAAAAAGGCGTACCTAAGAAAATATTAAACAGTGATGGGTATTTAGTGAAGGACAGTGCAGGCAACTGGAACTCTTACTATTACATTAAAGACCATCTTGGTAACATCCGTACGGTATTTAAAGGCATAGAGATGGTCTATACCAATGCGCCGCTCACCATGGAAACAAACATAGATGAAGAAGGTAATTATCCGAAATATCATAATGTTGCTTCTACACGTAATAACCTTGAGCGATTTCAGGGGATCAGTAGTGCAGAAATACATAACGCACAAGGTCCATATACAGATGCCCCCATTCATGCACGTGACTCAGTGAAAATCAGTGTATATTATTACTGGCAGAAGAATGCGCAAAAGCCACAGCAACCACCAAAGAATCCCAATAATTTTTTGCCTCTTATTCAATTGCAGACGCTTCCTGATATTCTTTCACAACAACGTATAGAATCAGGCAGGCAACACAGCCGGTCCACCTTCGGTATGCAACTTAATATCATTGGATTGTTTAATTATTTACACGATAAGCACCATCAGCAAAGAGATATTGAAGCTCCTGAATCTGCACCAGATGCTTATGCCTTGCTTCAGTTACAAGACAGTTCTAACAATGTGGTGCAGGAGTGGAAATATAAGAGTGACAGCTCGGATAAATGGATACACTTAAGCGACTCCATGAAAATTATCGTTCCCGATTCCACTATGAAATATCATCTTCACATGGAGCTGGTGAACAACAGTGATGAAAATGTCTGGTACGACACCTTGAACCTGCGTATTGGTACGCCAACTACTCCTGTTATTCAGGAGAACAGCTACTACCCTTTTGGAAATATGATCGATAAATTGTGCTGGCAGACAACCGGGGAGGATACTTCAGCGTATAGATATAACGGTAAGGAGTGGTATAATCCATTTGGATTAGACTGGCTGGATTACGGAGCCCGCTGGTACGATCCTCAAGTGGGGAGGTGGTGGAGTGTTGATCCTCTCGCAGAGAAGTTTCTGGGATGGAGCCCGTTTACCTACGGGAATGATAACCCGATTGGAAATATTGATCCCGATGGAATGGCAGCGGACGGGGATTATTATGGTAAAAATGGAAAATATTTAGGCAGTGATGGAATAAACGATAATAGAGTTTACACAGTGAATACTACAACTATCGCAAACTCTAATGTTCCTTCTGTATTTTTACAGTCACAAATCAATTATGTGGGGCAATCAACTGGGTTTGAGTTATCATTCACTGGAAATGCAAATGCGGAAAATTCCCAACAGGCCGATGGAACAGTAAATGTATATCAAAACGTAAGTAACGGAAGCCAATTTACCCGCATGAGTTTAGGTGCTGTTGGAGGCCCTTTTGGAAATGGAGCGCCACCCAATGGGGATTACACTGTAGATGACCCACGTCTAAGAACAGAATCCGGATTTACGAGAGACGATTTTGGTTTTAGTTTTAATCTGAATCCTCAATTTGAAACCCAACGAACACTCTTACGAATCCATCCAGATGGGAATACTTCGGGAACATTGGGCTGCATAGGATTACAATGTACTGGCACTCAAGGAAAATCCTTCTATAATTTATTGAGTAATGAAGTAAATCGAAATGGTGCAATGAACTTAAATATTAATATTACAGACAATCCGAATAATCAAGGCGGTGAAGATGTTCCAAAAATCAACGAATAATGAAAATAGCAATCCTACTCTTTATACAACTTGCAGGAACTATATTATTCCAAGCATGTGATAAATCTTTTAAATCGGACAACAGAGTTAATACTGGAATTATATCTATTACTTCTGACATACATTCTTTTATGCCAGATACTTCTATAAACGGATTACTCTTTTTAAATAATCCAGCCTCTATTAAAAATGGCTTTGGAGATATTATGTCATTGCTGGAAAAAGAAAAAGACTATCCCGATTTATATCTATTAGACAGCACAAAGAAAGAATATTTACGAATGGTCTTATTTCCAGGCAGTAGTAGGAACAGCATAAGTCAATTTGAAGTAGGATACTATGCAGACCTGCCAGCAGCTACTAAAATCACTACCTCTCGTTTTCTTTCCTTTTATACAGAAAGCCAGTTAAAATTAGGAATATCAAAAGAGCAGTCAATTCAGATCAAAGAATCGGATTATAAAGAGGAAAAAGGAAAGAATAACCAAATTATTATTAGATATGTTTTGAATGATTTTAATAAGTCTGCTTTTTTAAAAAGATACAATATGCCCGTTTATTTTGCGGAATATTGGTTCAAAGAAAATAAGCTTATTAAATATTGGTTTGGCTTTGAATATCCGTGATAACAGAATTTGAGAAACCAGCATCCCCTTTGCTGGCCTTTAGGTTTGCAGCCCCATGTAAAATACCGAGGTCGGTTCCGCAAATAGTGGTCTTTACTATTTTGACTACTGCATCAGTAGATTTTATAATGGTAGGGATAGGTATATTTTTCAATTCAATAATGCCGGGTCCACCATATATAAGTCCTTTCATTCCCGCCCTTGTGATGCCCGGCTTTAATATTTCTTCTAATTCAATTTCTATTGGTTCATTAGGAAACAAACCTTGATCTGCGGTGTTCATGGATAATTATACGTTTAAATAATGACTAAATGTTCAGATAAGAAATTCAGTGGAGCAGTCGTAATGAATGGAACAAGTTGGTGAAAGAGATTGAATAATTACAAATGCTTCAAGAGAATACTGTAAGGTAGCCTATTAGATTCAGTTGGATATCATTAAGAATGATTAGATGGCTTCAGGAAATTTGAATACTCTTATGAAAGAGATATTTCATAGTGGTTATACTTCTATTAAACCATGGTTCCACGACGCGAGCAAAGGCAACTGTAGGGAATGAAGATACAGAATGAATTGTGAGGGTGAAATAGACTGGTTAATTTGCATGATTTCAGTTCAAAAGTGTGGGCAAGCAAATTGGCAGGACACAATGAAACACGTTAGCCATGAATGGAGTTCTGGAAAAAGCTTCTCTTGCGCTCGGTGCTGAGGCGGATGAAACGAACGTATTATCGTAGTCAGTGAACTGACCGCAAGCACGTGGAATTTACATTCTTTTTTATCTCCCCGCAGCTTCACTCTGGAGCCCGCAGCGTTTGCAGAGGAAGCTGAGGAGAGAAAAGATGACAGTAAAAATATTTAAAGATTTTATCAGCCGTTCACCTGCAGCTTCCTCTGCCTGCACTCTGATGCTCTGGGAGTGAAGCTGCACTGGGAAAAATCATTTTGTTTAATCAATGCTTGCTACACCTCCGACCAGGCAAATTGCTATATTTGAATTTACATATTTGAATGGCAACAAAAGACACTGCAAATAATGAAATAGCCAGCCTTGTCGAGCGTTTTGAGGAGCAATTTGATTCCTATAAAAGGGCGGAATATAATGAAACACTTGCAAGACATGACTTCATTGATCCATTTTTTAAAGCCCTGGGCTGGGACATTAATAATGAAAACGGTTATGCTGAAAGTTATCGTGAGGTAATTCATGAGGACAGAGTAAAAGTTGGAAAGGCAACCAAAGCCCCGGACTATTCTTTTCGTTTGGTTGGAGGCAAGCGACTTTTCTTTGTAGAAGCAAAGAAGCCGAGTGTGTTTGTCAAAGGAGAAATTATACCTGCTTATCAGGTGCGAAGATATGGCTGGAGTGCAAAGCTTCCTATCAGCATCATCACCGACTTTGAGGAATTTGCCGTTTATGATTGCACCAGGAAACCAAACCCGACAGACAAAGCATCTGTAGCACGAATAAAATATTTAACTTATCAGGATTACCTGAAAGAGTTTGATTTCATTTGGGAAACTTTCAGCAAAGAGCGGGTACTGAAAGGCAGCTTTGACAAGTTCATAACAAGCAATGCAGGCAAAAGAGGAACGGCAACGGTTGACAAAGAATTTTTGCAATCCCTTGATAGTTGGAGAACCTACCTTGCAACTTCAATAAGCTGGAACAACAAAAACCTTGACGAGGAAGAAATAAATTTTGTTGTTCAACAAACCATTGACAGAATTATTTTCCTGCGAATTGCAGAGGACAGAGATGTTGAGCAATACGGAAACTTGCAACAAGCAATTAAGCAAGGCAACTTTTATCAAAATCTTTTCTATCAGTTTCAGCAAGCAGACGACAAATACAATTCGGGTTTATTTGATTTCAGGAAAGACAAAATCAGCAAAACACTTTCGGTTGACAACAAGGTTTTAAAAACCATCATCAACGAATTGTATTATCCCGAAAGCCCTTACGAGTTTTCGGTTTTGTCGGTAGAGATTTTAGGAAGTGCATACGAACAGTTTCTCGGAAAGCAAATAAAAATTGACAAAGCACATCGTGCCCACATTGAAGAAAAACCCGAAGTAAGAAAAGCAGGAGGCGTTTATTACACTCCGCAATATATAGTTGAATACATTGTAAAAAACACAGTCGGCAAACTCACAGAAAACAAAACACCGAAAGAGATAAGAAAAATAAAAATAGTTGACCCCGCCTGCGGCAGTGGCAGCTTTCTTATCGGTGCTTATCAGTATTTGTTGGATTGGCATCGTAATTATTATCACGAACGTCATGCTGAACTCGTTTCAGCATCTCTCAATCAGGGACAGATTCCGAAACGGGTTCGGAATGACGACAAGTTGCTTACACCCGAAGGCAACCTGACAACAGCAGAGAAGAAAAGAATTCTGCTCAACAATATTTTCGGAGTTGACATTGATGTAAACGCAGTTGAAGTAACCAAGTTGAGTTTGCTTCTCAAATGTTTGGAAGGCGAAACCGAAGCAAGCATTGCCTCACAATTGAAACTGTTTAATGAAAGAATTTTGCCAACTCTTGATAACAACATCAAAGATGGAAACAGTTTAGTTGATATTGATTTATACAACAGCCAGCTTGATTTCGGTGAAGAGAAAAAAATAAAACCGTTCAGTTGGCAGAAAGCATTTGTAGAAGTTTTCAAGCAAGGAGGTTTTGATGTTGTAATTGGAAATCCGCCATATGGAGCAACCCTTACTAAAGAAGTTGATACTTATTTAAGAAGTAAATATCAAGTAGCAAATTATCAATTGGATACTTACATTCTTTTTATTGAGAGAGGAAAAAGATTGCTAAACAAAAGCGGCTATTTGGGTTTTATAATTCCATCAGCTTGGGTTGCTTCAACTTATGACAACAAGTTGAGAAAGTATTTAACAGAAGACAACAGAATTGAAAATTTTGTAATCACTCCAAAGCAAACATTCAAAGACGCATCCGTTGAAACTTGCATTTTGATTTTGTCCAACAATTTGCAAAGCAAAAGTTTTGAAGTTGAAAGATGGGATACGAAAGAGAAATCTTCTTACTCACTAAACACAAAAGAAATTCAATTCGAAAATTTTTATGTGTTTCCGGTTTACGCTGATTATAAAACAAACAAGGTTGTTCACAAAATCAGAAAACAAAAGAATGTTCTCAATGATTTTGCTGATGTGAGTTGGGGAATAAAAGCGTATCAGAAGGGAAAGGGAAAGCCACCCCAAAAGGGTTTTGAATCAGAAAGCAAAATTTATCATTCAGATAAAAGAAAAAATAAAACACATAAACCTTTGCTTGGAGGACGTGAGATAAACAGATTTTGCCTAAACTGGAAAGGAGGTTTTATAGATTATGGTGATTGGCTTGCAGAACCGAGAAAGCCTCGTTGGTTTGAGGGAGAAAGAATTTTAGTTAGAGAAGTAACTGCAAATGGAATTGTCCAAGCAACCTTTGTTGAAGATGATTATGTGTTTTCAAATTCAGTTGACGGAATAAAAATGAGGTCAAAAGATTTGAGCATAAAATTTTTGTTAGGACTTATCAATTCAAAACTCATTTCGTTTTATCACAGCAATACTTCTGCGAATGCCTTTAAAGGAGCATTTCCAAAAGTGTTATTACAAGATTTGAGGGAGTTGCCAGTTCCAAAGCCAGATACGAAAACACAAAATGAAATAGAAAATTTGGTAAACCAACTTTTACAACTCAATCAGGAAAAAGCAGAAACAAACCTGCAAACCAAAGTTTCGCAACTTGACGGTAGGATTGAATATTGCGAAAGCAGAATAAACGAAATTGTTTATCAACTTTACGAGTTGACACCTGATGAAATAAAAATTGTAGAAGGGAAATAATGGAAGGAGAGTGAAGCTGCATTGAGAAAAATTTGAAACATTACTTGGGCGACAAGTTCAATGCGTTTTAAAAATAAGGAGTACATTTTTTAAAGAGACTATTACCACAGATATCAGATCGGTGTAGAATATAAAATGGTTAAGATTAAATCAAAATAAATATGAAAAAGACACTTTTAATTTTAGTTGCTCCTGTTTGCATTTTCATATCATGTAAAAACAATTCAATACAAACTACTGATGAAGAGAATCCTGAAAAAACAATCAGCGATAAAACGAATCAGTGTTATGCATACACTGCAAACAAAGACAGTGTGTTTTTGCATATTTCAATTACAGACACCATCGTTACAGGCGATTTGACATACAAACTGTTTGAAAAAGACCAAAACAAAGGCACACTTCAAGGCATGATGAAAGGAGATACACTTATTGCAGAGTATAAATTTTTGTCAGAAGGAACAGAATCAATCAGAGAAGTAGCTTTTCTGAAAAGGGGAAATGATTTTGTGGAAGGTTACGGAGATGTGGAAGGAAATAATGGCAAGATGGTATTTAAAAACACAAGCACATTAAATTTCAACAACAATATGATTTTAAAAGAAGTTGATTGTGAAAAATAAGAGTACTAAAAATTGAGGTGGATGGAATTCAGCAAGGAGATAATTATATTCGCTCATTATTGCAGCTTTTTATTTGCAGGCATAATTGGTTTCACTTTTTTGGCTTCCGTGTAATTACATCTCTCCCAGCAGCTTCACTCTTTTGAACCTAAAGCGTTTGCAGAGGAAGCTGAGGCAAGAAAGATGTCCAGTAAAATATTTTAAAGATCTATCAGCCGTTCACCCTGCAGCTTCCTCTGCTTGCATTCTGATGCTCGGGAGGAGTGAAGCTGCAATGAGAAAATTGAACTGTTTCAATCAGCTATCTAATATAAAAAGTGAGATGATAAATGAGAATATATTCAATTTCAACGTTTATGTTCACATCTCACAAAAAAATTTATTCTGCAATTGACTAATGCCAGTTATTAAAATTAAGTATTGGATACTTGTTCTAATACAGTACCTTTAATTTCTTTTCACAATTATAATTAAAAAAACAAATATGGCAACCCAACTCCTTCAAGGCTGCGCCGAAGAACAAAAAACTGCTTATATCGCAGCTATTGCTTCCATTGCTACTACTGATAATGTAGCCTCTGAAAATGAAATTAACTACCTGGTAAACCTTGCAGATTATGCTGGCCTAAATGATCAGAGTAAAAAAACAGTTTTGGCAGCTGCAAAAGATACCTCCCTTAATTCACTTAAGCAATCTCTTGATGTTCTTAAATCAAGTGAGCTACGGTTTTCACTCGTTGCTGATTTGATTGCATTTGCTGAAGCAGATAGTAATCTTGCAGAAGGTGAAAAAAAACACATCGAAAGCATCTCTAATTACCTTGGAGTAAATAATACACAACTCCAGGCACTGAATGATTATGTAAAAGAAGCGGCATCACAACCAGTTGCTCAGCCCGCGACTACAAATACTTCTATGGGATCTCAGGGAATATTAGGCGGCATTAGCGATAAATTGACAAGCGCCGGTATTGATTTTAGTAGCGTCGCAAAAGGGCTGATGAGCTTCGTTGGTCCAATGATCATGGGAAATATGATCTCCAAGGGAATGCAGAGTGGTGGTAGAAGTGATATAGCGCAGGGAAATACTGCGCAAGGAGGTATTGGTTCTCTTGTTAGTAGTTTAACAGGAGGAAAAGGATTATCAGGGATAGGTGGATTTCTATCTAAACTAATGTGATAACAAAATAATTCAAGAGATGTATCCTATTTATTGATTAAAGATTGCGGATTAAAACCTTGCAGAGATGGCTGTATTATTATATAGGATTAGGAGCAGAAAATAATATCAGCCTCATACAAATCCCTGCAGGTTTTATGATAACCATATATTACAGTTAAAACCCTGCAGCCAATTTCATAATATTCCCCAGTTCTGTAGCTAATCTATCAGTTTATGGATGGAATGACAAGCTTCCTCTGTATACGTTTTCAGACAATAATGCATGATGTATATATACTAAAAACAATATTTAAACCAATTAATAAATCTATAGAAAATTATGAAAATAAATATTTTAGCCGCCGCAGCAATTGCAGGTTTAGTGGTTTCCTGTAACAGCAATCCAACAAAAACCGCAGATGTCGAAAATACGGATGTTGAAAAAAAAGCCACTGATAATGAAATGCATCAATGCTATGCTGACACAACCAAAGACAAAGTGTTTTTGAATCTCAACATTAAGGATAACAATGTAACAGGTAGCCTGGATTATCAAATTGCCGGAAAAGATCAAAACAAAGGTTCACTACAGGGGGAAATGAAAGGAGATACATTAATTGCAGACTATAATTTTATGTCTGAAGGAACCCAGTCTACGAGACAGGTTATATTCTTAAAAAAAGGCAATACCCTGGTGGAAGGCTATGGTGATGTTGAAGAGAAAAACGGGAAGATGGTATTTAAAAATACAGCGCAAGTAAATTTTGGTAATGGGATAGTGCTACAAAAAGTTGAGTGCAATGAGTAAAACGGTGCAGGCCATTTAAAGATAATAATCTAACTAGGAGCCGGAGCGATCTTTAGTTATTGATAGTGTTTTTATATAATTGATAGTGTTTTTATATATATACATAATAATCTTTTAATATAACATGAAAAAAATTAGTGTAGTAATTGCTTCTTTAACAATAATCATTTTAATAGCAGGCTGTCATATTACAAATCCGCTAGGTGGAAGACCAGGTGGTGGCAGTGAAATGCTTTATAAATATAAATGGTATTTAACCGAATTGCAGGGCCAGCCCTTTACCTTTATTGGAGAGGACAACTATGCACATCTTTTATTTACTGCCGGGCAGCCAAACAAGGTAACTGGTTCTACCGGGTGCAACAGGCTAAATGGTTCTTATGATTTAACCGGTGTAAACTTTATAAAATTTTCACCGTTGGCTACCACTAAGATGGCCTGCCCCGGCAATACAGAAGCGAAGTTTATTGAAGCATTGGGGCAGGTAAATAACTGGAGCATCGCCAATGAACAATTACTGTTGAGTAACGGAAAAATATTAGTGGCTAAACTAAACGCCGTGTCAATGGAAACTGATAAACTAAGCGGTACATGGGAACTGAATTATATTTCCGGGCTAAAGATTGCTTTTGAAGGTTTGTATCCCGATAAAAAACCCTTCATATCATTCAACTTTGCCGAAAAAGATCTGATGGGCAATACAACCTGCAATGGTTTCAGTTCCAAATATACTATGAAGGGAAATAATATAAAATTCGCCGACCCTTTAAAGACAATGATATTTTGTGAAGGTGGTGGAGAAGAAGCATTTTTAAACATGCTGAAAAAAGTAAATAAGTATGCGGTAAGTGATGAAAATACGCTAACGTTTTTGATAGACGATGTTGCAGTAATGAGATTTGCTAAAAAATAAACATCAGACATGAAAAGTTTTTTGCTTATCATTTTACAAGGGTTGGTACTGCTGAGTTGTCATGCGCCCCGAAAGGTTGAGCAGAAAGTTTCTATCGCACCTAAAGACAGCGCCGAAATGGAAACAACAAGTTCAGATATATTCAGTGAAAAATTTAAGCAGGGAATTGATTTTATCGCATCGGGTAATGAGCCGTTCTGGTCTTTGGAAATTGATTTCAGCAAATCCATGCATTTCAAAGCACTGAACGGATTTGAAATAACCACTCCCATTCCGGAAGGTGTGAAAGCGATGGATTCCAATGTTACACGTTATTCAGCTAAAACAGAACAGGGTGTATTGACCGTGCAGGTTGCAAAGCAGGAATGCATCAATGATATGTCTGGCAAAAAATTGGATTACAGCGTTACGGTTGATGTAAAAAATAATATAGATAGAGATTACACCACCTATAAAGGCTGCGGAGGAAAGATTATATCAGATGAAGACAAACATGACTGCATAGATTCATTGGGAACTGTATGGTCTGTGATTAAAAATAACTGTGTAGATCTTTCTGCAACTGCCACCCGCCTCAATCCCATTGAAATGAAAGACAAGGATAAGACCCCGGCATTTGTTATTTTTTCTGACAATCAATCACAAGTGGAACTTTATTTACCTCAAAATAATCACTCTGTTATACTTGAACGAAGGGGAAAAGAAGGAAACCAGTACTGGGAATATCAAGACTTGAAATTAATTCAATGGAAAGGGTATGTTTTGAAGAAAGGAAATTTAGCAATTTATGGAGGCATTTAAACGCAACAATACATCTGATGAAAACCCCGCTCTTCTTAGTGTTTGCGCAGCGCACTAAGCAGGATTATATGCAGCCAGACTTAGTCTGGAATTAAAAGAACCATTGCTGAAATAAAGAAATGATGCTAACTTGTATTCTTCTGCAAAAGTTATCTATTGAGCAATTAACCGCAGCCTATACTGCGGCAGTGAATGCCTGACGAAGTCTGGCTTTTATTATATCATCGGGGGTTGTCTATTCTTATTGCTTATTACCATTCTTAAATTTCCATCTTCGTTTGCAAATCCTCTCGTTTAGCTTTGAACTTTTATAATCCATCATCGCGTTCATACCTTTGAAAAAATTTCTTTACCAAAAAAATCTTAATGTCAAATTGAAGAACTAGGACAAAATTTTTTTAGCTATGGCAGCATACGTAATAGTGGAAGTTTCCATTCATGACTTTAAACAGTATGAGGAATACAAAAAATTGACACCTGCGGCAATTGCGGCTTTTGATGGCAGGTTTGTTGTCCGTGGCGGACAATCAGAAACATTAGAGGGAAACTGGCAGCCTGAAAGAATGGTTATTTTGGAATTTCCGACAGTGGAACGTGCTAAAGAATGGTGGAGCTCAGAACTTTACTCTAAGGCAAAGGCGATCAGGCAGCGGTCTGCAAACACAAAAATGATCGTTGTACCCGGTGCGTAATCGCAGGCAAAAAGATTTCATGCAATGTCTATATTACAGAACTTCGAACCTAAGACAAGGCTCAAAATACTGAATCGGAATTACTCCTCAACAAAAACGGGAACCGGATTTCCTTCTACCAGATATTTATTCTTTTATCTTCAGGCACAAACATTTTATCACCTTCCTTCACATTGAAGGCGGTATAGAAGGGTGTAAAGTTCATTAACGGGGCGAGCACCCGGTATATGCTGGGCGAATGAGGATCCGTCGCCACCTGCTGTCGCAATGATGCATCTGTTACTTTTCTTCTCCAGCTTTGGGCAAAAGACAAAAAGAAACGCTGATCGGGAGTAAAGCCATCTATCCTTGACGTATCCTTGCCTTCCTTCGTCAGCTTAAAGGCATCGTAAGCTATTGCAATACCTCCTAAATCCGCAGTATTTTCTCCCTGGGTTAACCTGCCGTTTACATGTAAAGAATCGAGTACAGTAAAGCTATCGTAGAGCTTAATTACCTGCTCCCCTTTTGCTTTGAATTTCTCATAATCTTCTTTCATCCACCAGTCTTTCAGGTTTCCATTTTTATCATACTGCGCTCCCTGATCATCGAAACCATGCGTCATCTCATGACCGATCACCATTCCTATTCCTCCGTAATTCATTGCATCATCCGCTTCCGCATCAAACATGGGGAACTGTAATATTCCTGCAGGAAAAACAATTTCGTTCCCGGTAGGATTATAGTATGCATTGTTTGTGGGAGGTGTCATTCCCCATTCAGCAGGATCTACCGGTTTGCCTATCTTATTCACTTCATAATCGTATTCATTTTTTCCACAGCTCATAAGATCATTAAAATAGTTATGCCGGTCAATAGTAATATTGCTGTAGTCTCTCCACTTGTCCGGGTATCCTACCTTTTTATGGAAGGTATACAACTTTTCTTTCGCCTTTTTCTTAGTACTGTCACTCATCCAGTCCAGCTTATCAATTCTCGCTTCAAAAGCTTTCTGCAGATTGTTTACTAATTCCTGGATGCGTTTTTTTGCATCTTCTGAAAAGTATTTATTTACGTAAAGCTGTCCTAATCCTTCCCCGATATTCGCATCGATAACCCCGTAAACACGCTCCCACCTTTCTTTTATTTTTTTCTGTCCATTCAAAGCCTGATTATAATAGTTGAAATCTGCCTGTACAAAGTCATTACTCAGGGAAGAAGAAACATCGTCAAGCAAATGGAAGCGCAGATAAACCTTCCACGAAGCAATTGGGATGGTGTTTAACAGTTCGTTAAGCTTAGTATAATATTCTGGCTGAGCAAGATTGAATGAATCGGTTTTAACATGGAGGTCAACTAAAAAATCTTTCCATCCGATAACCGGCATTTTTTTGTTAGCATCCGATACTGAAATCTTGTTATAATTTTTTTGCGGATCCCGTAATTCAACGTTGGTCCGGTGACTCGAAGCCATTTGTTTTTCCAGGCTATAAACCGTATTCATTTTTTTAGCAGACGTAGCGGAATCATCACCAGTAAGAATGAATAACCTGATTATATATGACTGATACGCTTTTACTACTGCCAGTGTCGCAGGATCATTTTTGAAATAATAATCTCTGTCAGGCAGACCTAAGCCAGACTGATAGTACACAACAAAATTTCTGGTGCTATTCTTATCATCAGGGGTTACAAATTGTCCGATTATCAGAGGATTGTAATAGGACCATTGGTCCGCCACGAATTTCATTATATCCTCTGCATTTTTTATTGAATCAATATGCTGAAGAAAAGGCTTCACTGGTTCGTATTCCAAATTTTCAATGGTAGCTGAATCCATTCCTGAAGCATACAGGTCGCCAATCTTCTGCTCTATACTTCCTTTAGGGTTGTTCGATGAAGACGCTTCTTCCAAAATGCGTTTGATATTTGCTTTTGTTCTGTAGTCCATTTCCAATCTCGCACCTGAGCGGGATTCCGTCGGCAATATGGTGGCTGTATCATACCATTTACCGTTAGCATATAAAAAGAAATTATCGCCGGGTTTTACAGAGGAATCAATATTCTGCAACGATAATGTCTTTCGCGTGTCTGGCTTTTCATTGTTTGAAGAAGTTCTGCATTCCTGTAGCCCAAAAAGTAGGAGTGCAATTATTAAAATCAAAGGAAGCGTCTTTTTCATACAAAACGTTTTATTGAATGATGAAAAAAACAACTATAATTTAAGAATAATTTTATTTGTTACCGAGGTTTTCAAAATTCATACTTAACAAATGAAGCAACGGATTCAAACCTTACTGTGCAGATTTAAAAACCCTGACCATTTAGCTTTGGATATATAATTCGCTCATCAGGTTCATACATTTGAAAAAAATTCTTTTGTAAAACTCTAAGCAAACTGAAACAATGGACATTGAAATTGAAAAATTGAATGATAATGACATTAACAAATTCATCGAACTGATACGGATTTTTGAGGATGTTTTTAAAATGAAAAATTTAAATCTACCAGACGAAACTTACCTTCAGCAATTACTGGAAAAAGATGACTTTTTTGTTTTTGTGGCATTGCTGGATAACAAAGTTGTAGGCGGCCTGACTTCTTATATAATGCATCAGTATTATTCCAAAGCTCCTTTAGTGTATATTTTCGATCTTGCTGTGAAGACTGAATTTCAGCGGCAAGGAATAGGTAAAATGCTGATCAAAGCCAACAACCATTATTGCAAGACTATTGGAACTGAGGCGGTAATGGTTCAGGCAGATGAAGCAGACGATTACGCCATTAAGTTTTATCATTCAACAGGAGCCACAGCAGAAAAAGTGATCCATTTTGAATACCCTTTTTAACCTAAGCAGCTAAGTTTGTAATGGGTTCTGCTTTTATTGTACGGTTTAAAAGTCTTTAACCCAAACCAGATAAAGCCAGAGTAACTTAAGAAAATTATCACGATTTTTTGACTAGCATTATATACGGATAAGTTATTTCCACAAATGCAATCTATCTGGTTAACCTGAATTGGTTACGATAATAAGTCTGAATCCTATGCAACCCTCAACGATGAGTAAATTGTACAACTGAATACTTTAATATAGTAAGCGCCGGTTATTATCCATTCACGATAGTATTATTATCTTTTTACCATTACTATTTATTCTTTCCTATTAGCATTTTTCAGTGTAGAGCTTTCACCTTTCAAGTATCAGTTTTTTGGTGAAAAACAATTTACTGCCTTGTTTTATTTCAAGTATATAAATTCCATCAGGAAACTTTTGCAAACCATTAAATACATTGTAACTATTCGGCAACGGGGTCTGAAAAATTATTTGTCCTAAAGAATTATAAAATTCCATGATTGAACCTACTAAAGCTAATGGTAGCTCTATGATGATGTAATCATAAGCCAGGTTGGGGAAAACGGCTATGCTTTCTGAACAAATTTCAAATCTCGGGTTTATACTTTGATCAACTTCATAAGCTCCCATATCAGGTGCCGTTTTTGAAGGAAGAGGTCTCGTATTTCCCTCAAGATCGACGTTAGGCGCATTTATCAAAGTACCTGCCCCTGCACAGGGGGAAATATCCTGCAAATGTTTATCACCATCACTCTTTCCTGAGATAAAATCTGGATTTTCATCAATGTTTCCTGTTCCGGGATAACCCATATTTATATCTGAATAAATAACAGAAATAGTTCCCGCACCGACACCCCCAATTTCACTTATATACAAATGGTTATTCCAAAATATTGAATTCTGAACCGTGATAGTATGCGCGTCATTATGCTCATAATAAAGGGAAGTATTGTACGTACCACTTACTGCAGTGCCATTGTTGGCTGTTGTTACCTGGCTTATACAAGCATCGGAATTATTTATATATAGCACATTTCCGGTAGGGCTATCATCAACCTCCAGGGCGTGTTTGTTATTTTGAAACAGGCTATTGGTTATATTGATACTCCCACTTATCACGGCAATTATCCCTTCCGGAGGATGAGAAGCATGTTGTGAGCTTCCGAGACTGTTATTGGTGACCGTGCTTTGGTCTATCGAAATAATAGAACCGGAACCATATATAATCCCTGAGGGATCATTATTCGGAGGTGAGTTTAAGTTATTATCAATTATTTTACATTTATCAAACGAGACCGTCGAATTGATTGCGCAAACAATGCCGTACCCATCAAGATACAATAAGGCATTCGATTTAAACATGCAGTTTTTGAAGATCGGGGATGAATTGGAACAATAAACAGCAGCACCGTAGCCGGTAAGATCAGGATGATCTCCTTTTGAAGTGGCAGCAATAGCATTTTTAGTAAAATTGCAATTCGAAAATTTCGGACCTGCATTGTTGAGATAAACAGCCCCTCCTTCTCCTATCGGATTATTTTCTGTTAAAGTGATAAAGCCACGAATAATGGTAAATCCTTTGATTTCTGTCGAGACATCAATTAAAGACTTTTTTAACATATCGAACGTAAGGATCCTTCCTGTTTTACTCCCATCAATAGAAGTGTTTCCCTTATCTCCCGAACTGTATAATTTAATATCTCCCGTTTCCGGCCAAATAATGTGTTCATAGTAATTTCCGGGGTCAACTAAAACAGTATCACCTTTAGCACAGTCATTCAACGCGCTTTGAATATTGCTGTATTGAGATGGAACTTGCAGAGTTCTTGCGTGAAGTGACAGTATGCAACAAATAGACAACACAACTGTAAAACAAACTTTCATATTTTGGTTTTATATCAAGTGGAAATCAGTCTATCTAAAATAGCAATATCAACTGACTTAACAATAATTTTAGTATTACCCGAAACCCGGAAGACGTAGAATTGATTGATAAAAATTAGCATGACTTCTTACATAATGCTCCAGTATTATTCCAGATCTCCTTTTAGTGTATATTTTCGATCTTGCTGTAAAGACAGAACTTCAGCGGCAAGGAATAGGTAAAAGGCTGATCAAAGCCAACAACCATTACTGCAAGACTATTGGAGCTGAGGCGGTAATGGTTCAGGCAGATGAAGCACACGATTACGCCATTAAGTTTTATCATTCAACAGAGCAAGGGCAGAAAAAGTGATCCATTTTGAATACCTGCCTTGACGAGAGCAAAACATGATGAGAAAGTTATGTACCTCTAAATGTAACTACTTAAAAGACAGATTAAGTGCTTAGGAGGTAATTTTACCTCGTAAACAAACAGTAATGGGTGAGCCTTTAATGTTATCGACAACTAAACAAATGCAATACAACCTTGCCTTCTGGCTTGCGGTATTGACTATTTTTCTTGCTTTTATGGAGGCAATCGTTTCCACTTACTTTGGGTATCGCGATGAAAGCCTGACCCTTTTTGGTTTCGGTGCGGGCAGCTTCGTGGAAGTGATTTCAGCAATCGGAGTTGCACACATGATATTCCGGATGAGGCAAAAGCCGGAGAGCAACCGGGATAATTTTGAATCGACTGCCTTACGCATAACCGGGTTTGGTTTTTACATTTTGGTTGCAGGACTGATAGCATCTGGTTTTTACAACTCTTACACCGGGCATAAGCCTGAAACCACTTTTTCAGGAATTATAATAGCGTTTGCTTCTATAATTTTTATGCTGTCCTTAATTTATGGCAAAATAAAAGTTGGCAGACAATTAAATTCAGACGCGATACTTGCAGACGCAGAATGCACTAAAGTTTGCATTTATATGTCTCTTGTATTACTTGCAGGGAGTTCCATTTACGCGTGGACAAAATTCACATACATTGACACTGTTGGAACTTTCGGACTCGCTTATTTCTCTTTTAAAGAGGGAAAAGAATGTTTTGAAAAAGCAAAATCAAATAAGGTGCGCTGCGACCATTGCTGACATTTCAACAATAACTTTTTAAAATCCCTGCTCCACAAAATACATATCCACTTCACCCTTATTCTTTGCCGGGATTTTGCCGCGGTACGTGCAAATGAATTTGTCTTTGATGAGTTGATAGGTGCTGCCTGAGATGTTGATCTTTCCGGCTTCGCCGTGCTGCTCCATACGAGCCGCCATGTTCACAGCATCGCCCCAGATGTCGTAAGTAAATTTCTTTAATCCTACAACGCCTGTAATGACCGGACCTGTATGAATGCCTACACGAAACTCAAATGCAGGAAGGTCCTGGATGGTTTTGGTAATGGCGAATCCTTTAATGAAGTTCATCATATCAAGAGCTGCTCTTACTGTTTTGATGGCATGATCAACAACGGGCTTGGGTAAGCCACACGCGCATATGTAAGCGTCGCCTACGGCTTTAATTTTCTCAAGTTCGTGCTTCCCTACGATGTGATCGAAGGCACGAAAGCATTCATCGAGCTGATTGACCAATTCAGTTGCAGAAAGATGTTCTGCGATCGAAGAAAAAATCTTTTATATCTGCGAACAGAATAGATACTTCATCATGTTTTCTCGCATACGATTTTCCGAATTGCTTCAGTTCATTTGCAATTTCTTCAGGAAGAATATTCAGAAGGAGAGAATCGGATCACTTCTTCTCATCCTTCAGATTAATCAGATCCTGTCTTGCTTTAGTCAGGTCTTTGAATCGTGAGTAGGCAAGAGAAAAAACGGAAGCTGCGCGCTGTAACAAATCCCAGCTGACTTCTGAAATATCTCCGGAAGCAGTAGCACCTACTGCACCAGTTGAAAATTTGAAAAAAGATGATAGGTTTTGTCCTGTGCAGTTTTACCGAAGTAGCCGTCAATTCTAGGCGAGAGTGAGTACAGGTATTCAACCCATTCTTTTCGTTTGGTTCCTTCCTGGCGAAGCGATTGACGCATCTCATCCGATTTGAAAAAGCGGAGCAGCTCTTTCCCGGCCTCTGTTGTATTCAGCTGGACGGTCAGGTTTTCTGTGATAGATGCTTTGTCGGGAACACGTGTGTCCTTCATTGTGAATCCGAACTGAGCCATTTCTGATTCTTCATCAAAAATGAAAACGGTACCGTTCTCGATTTCCTGCAAGCCGCCGAGCAATCCCATTTCTTTGCGTAACACCTCGGCCACTTCAATCAACTCCTCGGGCTGCAGCATCGCAAGTGCCCGCCCTCGCACACGCTCCATGGCGGCTTCCATCCGCGCCTGCTTGCCTGGGCCTCAGCTTTTTGAATATCGAGAAACCAACGGTAAGCAAGCTCGAAAACATTCTTGAAGCGCTTGAACAACTCAATTTCTCTTTCATTCAGCAACACGTATGTCGACATGCCCAGCGCCACCGGCCCGAGTGAGTACCAGTAATAGCAGAGTGCTTCAGCTTCTTCAAGAAATGAATCAATGAATACATTGGTGGTTTTCTGGTACCTGATCCATTCCTTTACCTCTTCTCCCTGGAAGCCGTGAATAAAAACCTCACCACCACCCTTCAGCATTTGATCAGCAAATTCCTGGTGAACCGGATGATTCTTATAGTCCGTTTAAGTAATAATAGTCTTGTTATGCTTAGAGTAAAGCTCATAGTTGAAGTAAGTGCCTTTTATTTCGTCGAAAATGGCAGTTTGAATATTTCGGATTTCTTTAACGCCGAGTGTTGTAAGCTCATTGGAAATAACTGTGCATACCTCAAGCATATCTTCCGGCTTCTTCATACTTAATGCTACTCTCCGTACGCGCTCCAGTGATGCTTCAATTACCAAATCTCTGCCCCTCTTTTCCAATTCTGCATCAGCTTTCTTTACTGCTTGTGTACCGGTGATTTTTTCATCAGCACTTAAGTCCTCCGATTGTTGTATAAATTTTATATGGTTTGAAGATGCTGATTCATTTGTTTTTCATCAATACAAAACTACTATTACAGAAACCAACGCAGTAAGAAATTCCACGCTTAAACGAGGAACTTCTTTATTTACACTGGGAATTCTCTAATGAATAAATATAAAATTTCTGCTTCATCTTTTGCCCTTCGCCTGGATGCCTCCGGTTGTGTTTAGCTTAATTAATCTCTTAACCTGAATAAAAAAGAACTATTATGCATGCGGCACAATGATTACCCTTGTTAATTTGATAACTGTTGTTGCTGGAATCCGGTTAATAAACTGTGCTCTGAATAATTTTTGCTATGAAGGTTTCTTTGAAGTGGGCTTTTATTCTTGGTTTTGTAGGCTTTATCACTTCTTTTGGTGCACATATAGTAGCGGTTAATCTTCCATTTTATGCAGAAAAAGTTGGCATTGGGTTAACGATGATCGGTGTGCTGATAGCCGTGTATGATTTTGCTGAAATACTTGCCAAGCCTGTATTTGGCGGATTAGCAGATAAAAAAGGAATGAAAAAAGCAATGCTTGCAGGTATCCTGCTATTCATACTTGCATCAATAATGTATCCTTTTGTTTCTCCAAAATTATTGATAGTGGTTCGTTTTTTACAAGGTTTGGGAGCCGCAGCTTTGTCGGCAGTTTCATTGGCAATGGTGGGTACTTTATATAAAGAAAATAAAGGCAAAGCGTTTGGCATTTACAATGCTATTAAGGGAGCAGGCTATGTAGTAAGCCCGGTAATTGGCGGAGCTATTGTAATAAAATCAAGCTTTAGCGGAATTTTTTATGCTACGGCAGGCATTGGTATAATCGGTTTTTTCCTGGCACTTACATTACCCAACGATAAACAAAAGAGTGCCGAAGCATTTGACGATGATGATGACTTTTCAATAAAATCTTTATTCAGTGTTTTAAAAAACAAAACTTTAATGCCGTGGTTTTTAATCATTGTTATCAATATGTTTTTTGTAGGCATACTCTTTGGTTTCTTGCCCGTTCGTATTCATGATTTAGGCTATGATGCATTTCATACAGGCTTATTAGTTTCTGTTACCACTATTTCTTATTTGCTCATTCAACCTGTTGCAGGCTGGCTTGCAGATAAATTCAATCCGGTTGTTACATTAAGAATAGGAATGCTTTTATCCTGTATCTCTACTGCTGCTATACCATTTGTAATTGGCTTTCCCTTGATTATTGTTTGCATTCTTGCAGGTATAGGGATTGGTACGGTATGGACAAACTCTGACGCTTTGGTAAGTAAGTTGGCAACAGAAAATGCAATGGGTGCTACCATGGGTGTTGCAGGTTCATTCAAAGAATTAGGTGATATGATTGGCCCTTTATTGATGGGTGTAATATCGCAGGCATTAGGTTTAAAATACGGCTTTATAATTTGTGCACTACTAGGCGGGGCAGCGCTTCTGATTACCATCTTGGTTGCAGAAAAAAAACACACTGTGTCGGGATGAATTAAAACAGCGCTTGAAATTTTCTTTCTTTTACGTTGTAAAAAGTAATGGAACTTTTCGGCTAACTAATGAAATACCACACCAAAACAATTGAGGCATTTAACTTAAAACTTTATATTGTGATTCATATTTGACTGCAATAAGTGCAAATAATAATAAAATGATGGAGCTGAAAAAAAACGAAACTGCTATAAAAGAAACCATACGATTAGAAGCATTTACCGATGGTGTTTTTGCCATAGCGATTACCTTGTTAGTGTTGGATATTCACGTACCTATTGTAAAGGATGGTGAATCACTACTTCAATCGCTCTTAGCCAATTGGGTCACCTATTTAGCTTTCCTGATTGGTTTTTTTACTATACTGGTTTGCTGGATAAACATCACTACATGTTTGAAAATATATTCGCAAGATTGATGGTACGCTAATATTACTGAACGGATTCAAACTCCTGATAGTCTCATTTACACCTTTTGCAACTGCAGTTCTTTCAAAGTATATTGGAACCACTCATCAGCAAACCGCCATCAGCCTTTATGGCCTTAATTTTTTCTTAATGGGTTTGGCTATGAGTGGCATATGGTATTATGGATATCAAAAAGGTTTCATGACCTCTGCGTCACCTGAATTCTTAAAAGCAATAACCAGACTCTACATTTTTGCCCCTATTCTGTCAGGAGTTATTTTCATTCTCTCCTTCTTCACCATCTGGATTTGCCTAACGTTATTCGCTATAATGTTTTTAATTTATGTAATTCCAAAAAATGCCGCGACGCATATAGAGAAAATGGGTCTTACTTTGTCAAATACTTTTCAGGTGCATGGCAGAAGGAGGGCACAGCAAGGTATTCGTGAATATAACCACTGAGGTGCAACCTAAAGCATTATACGTTTAATTCGACATTTAAATATATTCACGGTTTTATAAGTTATCCGCTACGGTTGCTTTTCACGGATATCGACCTTTTCACTTATCCATGAGCTTTAATTGTCCGAGGTGGTACGCAAGATGATTGGTTCTGTTGATCAATACATTTAACTTATTGCGGTGAGGTTCTTTGTTAAAATCTTCCTGTGAAACGGACATATGTCTTTCTAACCATTCTGCAGGAGTCATTTTATTAAATGCATTTTTCAGCCTGCTATTCACATCAGACCAAGATTGTCTCAGTTGCGTAATTGGAGGAAACTCCAATCCCGATTTATCGGGATTCGCGATAAAGGTATCATCCAATTGAGAATATACCCGTTCTCCCAAACCCAACATAGGCAAAAGCCTGTCGTGTACCGCCGTTAAATGGCCAAGCATATAGATACCCCGGTTCCTGCCTGGAGCAATTTCCTCCATCAATTGATCATCGGTAAGTTTAGCAAATAAATCGCTGGCTCTTTGAATGTATGTTTGCCATGCATCATAAGCCATTTTCACAAATAGTGTTTGCTGGTCTGTCATGCTTTTTGTATGAGGTGAAATAAATAGTAAAGGAATGTTTTATTATCGATAATAATTACCAACTATTCTTTTAATAAAATGAATTTTTAATTCAGTTACCTGGCTAACTATCCGGTTTAGCTCAATTTATTATTTTGAAAACAGTTCAAATAGATTTATTATGTAATATTTATTGCGGCCACCTGCTATCAATAACCATCAGTAATAAATTTTACGGGATGTAATTTTACGATCAATGCCGTAAAAAGAAGTCAGCAAAAAAATCAACTCCTGGTGTAGACTATAGCACTCAAATGCAAACCACGTTGTCTTCAGACCGCCTTTTATTAGAGCCCATCACTGCAAAAGACAGTCACTTTATATTTGAATTAGTTAACACGGAACGATGGCTTAAATATATAGGTAACCGTAATGTAACCACACCGGAAGAGGCCAATACTTATATTGAAGAAAAGCTCAACAGCAGCAGCGTCAGTTCCTGGATCGTTAAGCTTAAATGCAATTTAGATTCAATTGGTATAATCACTTTTAT
Source organism: Chitinophagales bacterium (assembly GCA_013816805.1). Lineage (NCBI taxonomy): Bacteria > Pseudomonadati > Bacteroidota > Chitinophagia > Chitinophagales > Chitinophagales bacterium. The sequence continues at coordinate 37,663 of JACDDS010000020.1, forward strand.
AAAGCGCGATTACCTGTTGCATTATGATATAGGATTTGCCTTTTTGCCAAGGGCAGCCAACAATGGATATGCTTATGAAGCTGCTAAGGCAGTTCTTTTGATGTTAACTAATGATCCCGGACACTCACATATACTTGCGACTACCCTTCCGGAAAATATAAATTCCATTAAGTTGCTTATAAAGCTGGGATTTCATTATGATAGAGAAATCGAAGTTGATGGGGAAAAATTACATATCTATTCATCCTAACCGATGACAGTACAACTTAATATTAGCCAAACTGTGAATTAAATGAAATAAAAAAGTGGGTTATGCCAACTATGTCTTTTTCTACCCGCTAACTCTCTTAAGTCCTGGCGATATGCGCTTTGTTCTCCCTATTACAATACGTTTTCATCATCCTGAAGTGAGTAAGCTTCTCAAATCATTTCTGCATTTACGCCTCAGCCTTGCATAAATCTAATTCCCTATACTTCTGATGAAAGAGGCTATATTATCTTTTAAGCTTCCCCCTTTCTCCAACTCCCTGATAAACGCACTTCCTATGATGGCACCGCTCGTATATTGACTTGCTTTCAAAAAATCCCTTCGTTCCGAAATTCCGAAACCTATCATCAATGGTTTGCTGAGATTCATTTTTCGAATGCGATCAAAGTACTTTTCTTTTTCTTCATCGATGCCGGTCCTTGTTCCTGTAGTGCTTGATGATGAAACCATATAAATAAACCCATTCGAATGCTGATCAATCAAACGAATTCGATCTGCCGATGTCTGCGGAGTGATCAGAAAAATATTAGCTATTTTATGGTTAACAAATAAATCTTTATAGTTGGATAAATATTCATTCAGCGGCAGATCAGGAATAATTACTCCATCGATTCCAATTCGGTTAACTTCTTCACAAAACTTATCCATCCCGTATTGAAGTATGGGATTCAGGTATCCCATGAGTAGAAGCGGTATATCTACCGATTTTCGAATATCACGCAGTTGTTCAAATAATAATTTTAATGTCATGCCATTTGTCAGTGCTACCTGGCTGCTGTGCTGAATTACTGCGCCATCAGCAAGCGGATCAGAAAAAGGGATTCCGATCTCTATCATGTCCACACCGCAACTTTGGAGTTGTTCAATGATTACCACAGTATCGTTCAATTCAGGAAAGCCGGCTGTGAAATAAATGGAAAGAATACCATTCTTTTTTTTCGCAAATAAGTTTTGAATTCGCACGCCTATAAATTTTGCTTATTAGTATAAGTGCTTAAATCCTTGTCACCTCTGCCTGATAAATTCACGACCACAATTTCATGTTCACCAGCATTCAATTTGTCCAGGTATGCTAAAGCATGCGCACTTTCCAGGGCAGGAATAATACCTTCGAGTTTGCAAAGCTGAAAAGCAGCCCTCAACGCTTCTGCATCATCTACTGAAACAAATTGTGCTCTGCCGGTTTTAAATAAATGAGCATGCAAGGGGCCTACGCCAGGGTAATCTAATCCCGCGGAGATACTATAAGGTTCCGTAATTTGTCCATCCTCATTCTGCATGAGCATGGTTTTACTTCCGTGAATGATGCCTGGCTTGCCAAGCACCATGGTAGCCGCCGAATAGCCACTGTCATTACCCTTTCCTGCTGCTTCTACCGCTATGAGCTTCACCTCTTCTTCATCCAGGAAATGATAAAATGCTCCTGCCGCGTTGCTTCCTCCGCCCACACATGCCACCACATAATCCGGATTTTCTTTGCCGGTTTTTTCCTTGAGCTGCTTTTTGATTTCTTTGCTAATCACACTTTGAAAACGGGTAACCATGTCCGGATATGGATGCGGGCCCACTACGGAACCTATGATGTAGTAAGTGTCGTCAGGATGGTTAATCCAATCACGAATAGCTTCATTGGTTGCATCCTTTAATGTGCGGCTGCCACTGGCCACGGAAATTACTTTCGCGCCGAGTAGTTTCATGCGTGACACGTTGGGTGCTTGTCGCGCAATATCTACTTCTCCCATGTAAACAATACATTGTAACCCCATCAATGCGCATACAGTAGCAGTGGCCACGCCGTGTTGCCCTGCACCAGTTTCTGCAATAATTCTCTTTTTGTTTAGCTTCTTTGCAATCAGAATTTGACCAATGGTATTATTGATCTTATGCGCACCGGTATGGTTGAGATCTTCGCGCTTTAAATAGATTTGAGTGTTATAAAGACTAGAAAGACGATTGGCGAAGTATAATGGAGAAGGTCGGCCAACATAATCGTGAAGCAGGCTATTAAATTCTTTTTGAAATGAATCCTGCTGAATGATTTTCAGGTAAGATGTCCGGAGCTCTTCCACATTCTGAAAAAGAATTTCAGGGATAAACGCTCCACCGAAATTACCATAATAACCTTCTTTGCTTACTTCGTATTTCATCTGTTTACTTTTCTATTATAGATTTTATTTTAGGCATGAATTATTGCCAGAAATTCTTGTAGCAGATCAGTATCCTTTAATCCGGGGTCAGTTTCAAATTTGCTGTTTACATCGATGGCAAAAGGATGCTGTTGTTTCAGATCTGCAATAGATCCCATCCCTACTCCACCACTCAGGAAATAAGGAATATCCAAATCATATTGGTTCAATATATTCCAATCAAATTGTTTTCCGCTTCCTCCAAATGATGAGATTTTAGTATCGAATAAAAAATAACTGCAATGAGGTTTGTACTTTTTAAGGGAATGAAAATCAAAATGAGGATGAATGCCAAATGCCTTTATGATTTTTATTTCATAAGAAAGCCTTTCGCAATAAGCTGGTGATTCCATTCCATGAAGCTGAACATAATCGAGATCATTTCTTTTCACCATAAATCTGATAAATTGTTCCTCTGCATTTACAAACACTCCTACTTTTTTTACTTCTTTTGGAAATGCCTTTATCTTCTTTAAATCAAAATGTTCTCCTACATATCTTTTTGAATGAGGATAGAAAATAAATCCCATAAAATCAGGATGCAGGGCAGCCACTTCCATAATGTTTTCGGCATACTTCATTCCGCACACTTTCAGTTTCATCTTCCGACGGGCATTTTTTCAGGATGAAATGTTTCAACTCCGTAAATAAAATTTGCGCATGCAAGATCAGGACGTGAGTCCTTCATAAAATGCTCCCCTATTAGAAAACCTCTATACCCGTAGTTCTTTAATTCATAAACTATTTGGGGAGAATTGATCCCACTTTCAGAAATCTTAATAAACCCATCCGGGATAGAAGAAGACAGCTCAAATGATCGTTGTATATCGATTGAAAAATCTTTAAGATCGCGGTTGTTTACACCGACCATATTCACCTCTTCATTCAAGACCTTTAATTCCTCCTTATTGTGCACTTCCAACAAGATCTCTAAGCCGATGGAGGAGGCAAGCTTGGAAAAAAGTTTTATTTTCTTCTCGTCAAGAACATTAGCAAGCAACAGGATTACATCTGCGCCCAATGCCTTTGATTCAATTATTTGATATTCGTCCACAATGAATTCTTTCCGCAGGATGGGTCCATCTACATGATTGCGAACAGTGTTGAGGTCCTCATCTTTTCCGCCAAAAAATTCCTGATCAGTTAACACAGAGACACCACTGGCACCAGCCATCAAATAGCCGGCAGCGGTGCGCTCTACAGAAATGAGCCGGTTGATATTCCCTTTTGAAGGAGATTTTCGTTTTATCTCAGCAATGATGCCGATCCGATCTTCGCGCAATAGACTTTGCTGCAGCGAAATGGTTGGCCTTCGAAAAAAATCCGAATGTTCTAATTGCTGATAGGTAATATTGATTTTTTTTTCCGCAATTTCTTTCTGCTTATGACTTATTATTTCTTCCAGAATGTTCACAAGGTTGTATTTAAAAGTTTGGAAAAACTGTGAAGCGCCCTTTTAGATTCAAGTGATTCACTGGCTTCGGCAATGCAATCAGTAATGCTAACCGTCGATTTAACCGTATGAATTGCAAATGCCGCATTGGCAATAGTTACTTCACGCTGTGCCGGTGTGCAATCACCGTTAAGAACACCCATAAAAATTTTGGCTGCATCTGTTATTGAATCTCCACCGCTGATGTCCTGCGCTAAGTATCTTGTAAATCCATATTGTTCCGGCACGGATTGTTCCTCCTTTTCATTCGAAATCATTTTAAAGCTCCCAGTGAGTGAGATCTCATCATAGCCCTGCAGTGAATGCAGGATCAAAAAATTCTTCTGAGACTGCTGCAGGAGGTATTGATATAACCTTGCAAGGGTAAGATTAAAGACACCTGTGCACTGGTATTTGGGAAAAGATGGATTTACCAGAGGGCCCAGCATATTAAAAAATGTTTTTACTCCAAGCTCCTTTCTCACTGGTGCTACCATTTTTATGGCGGGATGAAAAAGCGGCGCATGCAGGAAAGTAATTCCAGCTTGCTCGATTTGCAATTTCAGCATATCAATCCTGTTAGTAAATGTGAATCCGAAAAATTCCATCATGTCTGATGAACCGCTCACAGATGAGACACCGTAATTTCCATGCTTTGCCACTTTAATTCCTGTGCCCGCTACCACAAAACCTGCAAGGGTGGAAATATTGAAGGTATTTTTCCCATCACCGCCAGTGCCGCATACGTCTACAGTATCAAATTCACTGAGATCTGCAACCAGGCACAGTTCCAGAAGTGCATCGCGAAAGCCATCAAGCTCCTCAACAGTAACCGATCGCATGATGTACACAGAAAGAAAAGCAGCAATTTGACTCTTATTGCAATCCCCTTTTGCAATAGATATCAGCACCTCTTTTGCCTGACGCTTAGTAAGCACTTTGTTTTCAAACAAATGATTTAATATTTCCTTCATAGAGCAGTCCAGTTTTTAATAATTTGTTCTCCGTAATCGGTTAAAATACTTTCAGGATGAAATTGTACTCCCCGCACGTCAAACTTTTTATGCCGGAGGGCCATGATGTTCCCTTCATCATCATAAGCGGTTATTTCCAGAGATGGGGGTAATTCATTTCGATTCACTGCCCATGAATGGTAACGCCCCACAATAAATCTTTTCGGGACATCATGAAAAAGGTCTTCATCTCCGGAAATTTCAATTGAAGTAGCAATACCATGAAACACGTTATTTAAATTAAATAAGGTTCCACCGAATGCCTCTGCAATTGCCTGATGACCGAGGCAGACACCGAGGATACTTTTTTTAGAACAGTACTCTCTGATCACTTCCAGAAGAATTCCTGCTTCACCAGGAATTCCTGGACCGGGTGATAAAATTATTTTATCAAACCGGCCAATTTCATTAAGGCCAATTTTATCATTGCGATGCACCTCCAGTTCTACATTCTCTATCTTTTTTAATAGATAGACCAGATTATATGTGAAGCTGTCGTAATTATCGAGAACTAAGATTTTCATAGTCAGAGTAGTTGTGCTAGGTCAATTGCTTTTTTTAATGCCGCGAGCTTGTTATTTACTTCCTGTAATTCCATGTGCTCATTAGAAGAATCAACAATGCCCGCCCCTGCCTGGTAAAACAATAAATTGTTTTTACTTAAAAAGGATCGAATGATGATGGCGTGATTAAAGGAACCGTTAAATCCCATAAAGCCGATGCAGCCACCATAGAAACCGCGATTATTTTTTTCATATACATCAATCAGTTGCATGGCACGGTGCTTGGGTGCACCACTTAAGGTACCCGCGGGAAATGTGGCGGCAACTATGTTCAGGGTTTCACCTGCGTCATTCATTTTGCCGGTGACTTTCGAAACGAGGTGAATAACGTGAGAGTAGTATTGAATTTCGCGAAGCGTTTCCACCTTTACAGCGCTGCAATTTTTGCTTAAATCATTTCTTGCTAAATCCACCAGCATGATGTGCTCCGCATTCTCTTTGGTATCAGTTTTTAACTTTTTTGCGAGCTCCGCATCATTTATTTCGTTCCCTGTTCTGCGGAAAGTGCCGGCAATGGGATGTATGCTGGCCATTCCGTTTTTTACAGTTAACTGTGCTTCAGGGGAAGAGCCTAAAATCTTGAAGCTTCCATAATCAAAATAAAAAAGATAAGGTGAAGGATTTACCGTTCGAAGTGCACGATAAACATTAAATTCATCCCCCTGAAATGACTGGGAAAACTCCCTGGATAATACCACTTGGAATACATCCCCGCGATGGCAGTGTTTCTTACCCTGCTGCACCATATATAAAAATTCTTCATCCGTTAAACTAGATTGCTCATCGTGAATAGTTTTGAAGTGATAGGAAGCAAAGTTTTTATTATAGATAAGTGCCTCAATTTCCGGGAGCGCAGAATCTTTTTCATCATCAAATAAATTCTCTGTGATCATCATCTCATCATTAAAATGATTAATCACTATTGAATATTGATATATGCTGTAAATAATGTCAGGAATGGATTTGCTTTCCTTTTTCTGATTCTTAAGATGAATGTCTTCAAAATATTTTACTGCATCATAAGCAATGTAACCAAACATGCCGGAGGTATTGAAGTTGCTGGCTTTACTCCCGTTTAGAAAAGGAAAATCATTCGTTTCAAATTTATCAGCAAAGTTCCGTAGTGCTTCAGAAGCAGATAGTTGATTTGTAATTGCTGATTTAAGGATTTGCCCATCCGGAAATACCGCTGTTGTAATATTATCTTCTACCCTGATAGATGCAATAGGATTAAAACAAATGTAGGAAAAACTGTTCTCGTTGCCATGGTAGTCGGAACTTTCCATCAAAATACTGTTAGCATATTGATCACGTATTTTCAGGTAAATGCTCACCGGTGTCACAGTATCCGCGAGCAACTTTTTATAATTGATTTTGAACTTGTATTTCATTTTTTTAAAAGTATTAAAAACAAAAAGGGCTTGCGTGAACAGCAAGCCCTTTCAGGATTAGTTATGAGAATCACTCCTCAACTGCTCACGATACCATATCGGGACAGCCACCACCAAAAGTTTAAAGAGTAATTTGTTTTCATTTTATGAATTGGCGGTAAAAGTATAAACTTATCCGGAAGGAGCAAATAAATTTTAATCAGATACACATTGGGAAGGGAATCATCCTCTTTAGCGCGAATTTAAAAAGCTGACAGTTTTAAAGTTGTCAATCCACTCTGGACAAATATTCTATAATGCTTCAGAATGCTTGTTTAATAATTTGATGTCCGTTTTTGGTGAAATCAATAATGTTAATCCTCTTGACAGAATTTCATTCACGCATTCTAATTTAAAGTTACTCTGCTTACCAATATGTCGTTATTGGTCCCGTAGTCTTATTTATCCGCCCCGAAGGTTAAAATTCACTTTTTTAGATAATTGAAAGGCAGCGCTTTATAAATTATCTTTATACATTGACCAGGGGTGTAAAATTTGTATTCTAATTAATTTCCTCCGGCAGAATAATTTATAGAAGTCTATAAGAATCTGTAAGACTATCAGGCAATTGATCTTCACTCAGGGAACGTTTTAGCTCAAATTGTTATTTAGAATAAGTCTAAATTTGCATTGATTAAAAGAGCGATATGGCAAGTAATGAAAACATTCTGGATCAGTTCACTACCTCGGAATATAAATACGGATTCATATCCGATATCGAGCAGGATATTGCTCCAAAAGGTTTAAATGAAGAGACAGTTCGGTTTATATCTGCCAAAAAGCAGGAGCCCGGATGGTTGCTTGAATGGAGGCTGAAAGCGTATCGCTATTGGCTGACTATGGAGGAGCCGCAATGGGCTAATATTTACTATCCGGAAATTGATTACCAGCAATATCATTATTACGCTGCTCCCAAAGTAAAGCCACAACTAGGTTCTATGGATGAAGTAGACCCTGAGATTCGAAAGACCTTCGACAAGCTCGGTATTTCATTGGTTGAGCAAATGAGGCTGGCCGGCGTTGCTGTTGATGCGGTGCTGGATAGCGTAAGTGTTGCCACTACCTTTAAGAAAAAGCTGAGTGAACTGGGAATTATTTTTTGTTCTATGAGTGAGGCTGTTCGGGAACACCCGGAACTGGTGCAAAAGTATATGGGAACGGTAGTTCCTTTAACTGATAATTTTTTTGCTTCCCTGAATTCTGCAGTTTTTAGCGACGGATCTTTTGTATACATACCAAAGGGTGTTCGTTGCCCAATGGAATTAAGCACCTATTTCAGGATGAATGCAGCGAATACCGGTCAGTTTGAGCGTACCCTGGTTATAGCCGATGAAGGGAGCTATGTCAGTTACCTGGAAGGTTGCACCGCACCTATGAGAGATACAAACCAGCTCCATGCTGCAGTGGTGGAACTTATTGCGCTTGACAATGCCGAAATTAAATACAGCACCGTTCAGAATTGGTATCCGGGTGATAAGGAGGGAAAAGGTGGTATTTACAATTTTGTTACAAAGCGCGGTATTTGCTCCGGAATAAATAGTAAGATCAGCTGGACTCAGGTGGAAACCGGTTCTTCGATCACCTGGAAGTATCCCGGCGTTATCCTAAAGGGAGATAACTCCATTGGAGAATTTTATTCTGTAGCAGTTACGAATAATCACCAGCAGGCGGATACAGGAACTAAGATGATTCACATTGGCAAAAACACCCGAAGTCGTATTGTTAGTAAAGGAATTTCTTCAGGAAGTGGTAATAATTCATACCGTGGATTGGTGAAAATCAATAAGAAAGCAACAAATTCGCGCAATTTTTCACAGTGCGATTCCCTGTTAATGTCTGATCACTGCGGAGCACATACCTTTCCATATTTTGAGGTAAATAATCCTACTGCCATCGTGGAGCATGAAGCAACCACATCAAAGATTGGTGAGGATATTCTGTTTTACTGCAATCAGCGTGGTATTGGAACAGAAGAAGCCATTAACCTTATTGTAAACGGATATTGCAAAGAAGTCTTTAACCAGTTACCTATGGAGTTTGCCGTGGAAGCCCAGAAGCTACTTGCTGTTTCTTTGGAAGGAAGTGTAGGATAATCTGTTAAGGTGGACTGCCCGGCATTTAAAAGTGTCTCCCTTTAGCATTAAACAGTTTTGAGGAGCTTGTTTAATGCTTATCTGAAATTGGATGCCAGCTACCAGGTAACAACTTTTTAAAGTATAATGAATGAACCAAATGCTTGAAATAAAAAATTTAAGAGCCTCTGTAAATGGAATCGAAATCCTGAGGGGGGTAACCCTCACAGTAAATGAAGGCGAGGTACATGCCATTATGGGACCTAACGGTTCCGGGAAAAGTACACTGGCTTCCGTTTTATCGGGAAGGGATGATTATGAAGTTACAGAGGGTGAAGTATTATTTGATGGAGTGAATTTACTTGAACTGAATGTAGAGGACCGTGCACGGCAGGGCATCTTCCTTGCCTTCCAGTACCCGGTAGAAATTCCGGGAGTAAGCAATGCAAATTTTCTGAAAACGGCCGTAAACGAGACCCGTAAATCAAAGGGCCTGGAACCCATGCAGGCGAAAGAATTTCTTACAATGATGCGCGAAAAGATGAAGCTGCTGGAAATGGACCTGAAGCTTACTTCACGCTCGGTAAATGAAGGCTTTAGCGGAGGTGAAAAAAAACGCAATGAGATTTTTCAAATGGCGATGCTGAATCCACGGCTGGCCATACTGGATGAAACTGACAGTGGACTTGATATAGATGCACTGCGTATTGTTGCAGCGGGAGTGAACCATCTTCACCGCAGTGACAATGCATTTATTGTAATAACCCATTACCAGCGGCTGCTGGATTACATTGTTCCTGATTTTGTACATGTGCTGGAAGGTGGACGTATTGTAAAGTCAGGGACTAAGGAACTTGCTCTTGAGCTCGAGGAAAAAGGATACGATTGGATAAAAGAAGAAGCTGCCGAAAGTGTTAAGTCATGAGAAAGAAAGAGCTGGAAATACCAGGCTTAAATGAAAAATTGCTCGCAGGAATGCATTTCCTTGAAGCGGGAATGAACGGTAACAGGAATTCCATAGTAAACCGCTTACGCCAGCCGGCGATGGAGAAGTTCCGTCAGTCAGGTTTTCCTTCACCCAAAAATGAAGAATGGCGCTTCACTCCTATTGAATCGTCATTAAAAAAAATATCAAGACTTTCTTTTGATTCCCGTGTTCTATCTTCTGAAACAGAGGCATTTATTGCTTCTTTAGAGCCATCAGATGCTTACAAAGTGATCGTGGTTAACTCCAGGCCGGTTTTCTTTTCCACTCCGGATAATGCAGGAGTTGAATTAATGAGCATAAGCGATGCACAGAAAAAAATACCCTTAGTAATAGAAAAGCATTATGGGAAATATCTGTCCTTTGAAAATGAAACATTCAGTGCGATTAATACCGCATTAAGTAAAGATGGAATTGTTCTTCACATAAAGGATAATATTACTCTTGATAAGCCTCTTCATATTATATACGCACACGATAACCATGAAGAGGGCAATTTTTGTTGCAGCAGAATTTTAGTAGTGCTGGAAGAAGGTGCAAAAGCCAGTATCACTGAAACGCACATTGCTCTTTCAACCCATTTCTCTCTTTCGAATATCGGAGCCGAGATAAAGGTAAGTGCCAATGCACGGGTAGATTACTATTTGGTTCAGCATCTTGCTGCTGGACGCCATAACTTACAAAACGAAGAATCACAACAAAGAAGTTTTTCTTTTGGATCCGGAAGCACTGAAGCATCTATAATTGACAATCGCCAGGTTTCGTTAGATAAGGATAGCTATTGCAATTTTACCACAGTTACCTTGAGCGGACAATTGGTTCGTAATAATCTCAACGTTCAATTTGATGGAACAAATGGAGAAAGTCATCTTTACGGATTATACCTCCCTTCCGGCAATGAATTGTTTGATAATCATACTCTGGTTGACCATGCAACTCCAAGTTCTTTCAGTAAAGAGTTTTACAAAGGCATCATTTCAGGAAACGGGAAAGGTGTTTTTAACGGGAAGATTTTAGTGAGAAAAGATGCTCAAAAAACAAATGCCTACCAGAATAATAAAAATCTCCTGCTTTCAGATGAAGCGCACGTAAATGCGAAACCCCAGCTGGAAATTTTTGCCGACGATGTGAAATGCACACATGGAGCAACTACCGGGCAATTGGACCAGGATGCATTATTCTATTTACAGGCAAGAGGAATCGGAAAAAATGAAGCAAAAAAAATGCTTACGGTCGCATTCGCAGCTGACATGTTATCTCAAATATTACATGAACCTCTTCACCAACAATTAGAAAGATGGATTGAAGAGAAGCTTTCCCAACCATGATAGGGTTGTTCTGAATTCATATATCCATTAAGAAATATTCTCAATAAATTAAGCACAGGCACTGGGTGCCATATCTGCTATCGATATTGTAGCATTGTATAATCAAAGCTATATTTAAACTTTTCAGTGTATGGCTTTGTTACATATAAATCATTTTCCTGTAATCCACTGTATCTTTGCCTGTCATGAGTCAAGTCTTACAACATACAGAATCTGCCCTTGATATTGATTCTATTCGCAGTCAGTTTCCGATCCTTAAACGGCAGGTAAACGGAGTACCTTTAATCTATCTGGATAATGCGGCTACTTCACAAAAGCCACAAAGCGTTATAGATGCAATCACTAATTATTATAGTGAATTAAATGCAAATATCCATCGCGGCGTTCATACGCTTAGTCAGCAAGCAACTGATGCATATGAGCAATCCAGGCAAACAATTGCTGCATTTATTAATGCGGAGCAACATCATGAAATAATTTTTACCCGGGGCACCACAGAGTCCATTAATTTGGTTTCAAATTGCTTTGGGAAAAGATTTATTCAGCCCGGTGATGAGGTTATCATAACAGAAATGGAACACCATAGCAATATGGTTCCCTGGCAAATGATGTGTGAGGAACATCAGGCAGTTCTTAAAATAATTCCTGTAGATGCGAATGGTGATTTGATTTTTGACGAGTTTACCTCTCTCGTTAATAAGAAAACGAAACTGTTGGCTATATCACATGTTTCGAATACGCTTGGAACAATTAATCCTGTTAAAAAATATATTGAGCATGCACATCAGTTTGGTACAGCTGTTTTAATTGATGGTGCCCAGGCTATATCGCATATGGCAGTAGATGTTCAGGACCTGGACTGCGATTTCTATTGCTTTAGTGGTCACAAGATGTATGGACCAACAGGTGTTGGCATTTTATATGGAAAAGATAAATGGCTGACTGAATTTCCTCCCTACCACGGAGGAGGCGGAATGATTAAAGAAGTAACTCTTCAGAAGACCATTTATGCCGATTTGCCTTTAAAATTTGAAGCGGGAACCCCTAATATTGAAGGCGGTATTGCAATAGGGAAAGCGATAGAATGGATACAAAAGATCGGAATACAAAACATAGAACACCATGAGCAGGAGCTGATTCAGTATTCAATGAATGCTCTCAGTGCTATTCCCGGAATAAAGTTTATTGGTAAATCCCGACATCATGCCTCAGCTGTTTCCTTTATTCTTCATAATATACATCCATATGATACTGGGGTGATTCTTGATAAACTGGGAATTGCAGTTCGCACAGGGCACCATTGCAATCAACCACTTATGAAATGCTATAATATCCCCGGAACCGTACGCGCCTCTTTTGCTGTTTACAACATCATTGAAGAGATTGACGTGTTAGTTAAAGGATTATACAAAGTGATCAAAATGTTTAGTTGATGGAAGCCGTAAGAGAAATGATCGAGGTGGAGCAGGAAATAATTGATGAGTTCGAACTATTTGATGACTGGTCTGACCGGTATGAGCATTTGATCAACGAAGGCAAATCATTGCCGTTAATCGATACCATTTATAAAGACGAGGATCACCTGGTAAAAGGGTGTCAGAGCCTTGTATGGCTGCATGCGGATCACGGAAATGAAAGAATGCATTATACAGCAGATAGTGATGCAATTATTACAAAAGGAATGATCGCTTTGCTATTGCGGGTATTAAATGATCGCACGCCTGATGAAATTATTAATGCAAAGCTTGCTTTTATTGACCGCATCAATCTTAAAGAACACCTTAGCCCTGGACGCGCAAACGGTTTAGTGAGCATGTTAAGGAAAATAAAAATATACGCCCTCGCTTTTAAAACCACGAACCATCAAACATGAACAATGTGCCTGAAATAGTTTCTGAAAAACCCACTGAATTTAAAGAGATTACTCGTGATGAAGTGGTGCAGGCAATAAAGACTTGCTATGACCCGGAAATACCTGTCGATATTTGGGAACTTGGACTCATCTATGAGTTAAACGTGGTAATGAATAATATTTATGTTCGCATGACTTTAACCTCACCAGCTTGCCCGGCTGCACAATCCCTTCCCGCAGATGTAGAACAAAAGCTAAAAAGCATATCCGGAGCTAAAGACGTAAGTGTTGAAGTTGTTTGGGATCCTCCATATGAATCAAGCATGATGAGCGATGAAGCAAGGCTGGAGTTGGGATTCTCATGAATATGTAAAAATATTCACACTTACGGACTTGTGCTCTTCCGCTGTTCATATCTTTTCTACCAGAATTATTTATTTTATTTTTTTCATTATTATAATTACAGTACGGCATAACCTGAATCGTGAGCCGTAGTTTGATTGATCCGCACAATGGATTAAATTAATACTTAGATGTTTTTCAGAGATCCCTTTGTATTTTATCGCTATAAAAATCTTTTCTTAATTGCATGAGAAAGAGACCATGTATAGTTATAATATTGTGAATGACACCTTCGAAATAGAATGGAGCCATACCCCAACCGTAAAAACTAAATATTATCATTGCTTTTACATCGAAATAAAATGGAATCACAATGATGAAAGAAAGCGGGAAAGGTTAAGAAGAGATTTTCTAAGGCTTCTTAACAGATACTATGATTGAGAACAATTATGATAGTATCGGGTATCTGAAATTAGCTGCAACTTTAACCACGTTTAGCATCTCCGGTACTTGGAAATAAATACTAAAAAAATAACTTTATAGCTCAAATTTTTAGCCATGAGCATTAAAGTCCACGAAATTGAAGCTTACATACTAAGATCTAAAGATTTCGCGAAACCCATATTAATCCATTTCAGAAACCTGGTACATCAGGCATGCCCTGAAGTGGAGGAAAAAATTAAATGGAGCTTTCCTCACTTCGATTACCTTGGTGAAATGATGTGCAGCATGGCAGCTTTTAAAGAACATTGCTCACTCGGTTTCTGGAAGTATTCATTGTTAAACTCGGCTCCTTCACAACACGGTGATCAGGATAAGGACGGCATGGGAAGCTTCGGTAAAATAAAATCACTAAAGGAAATGCCGCTGGATAAGGTTCTTACCAGTATGGTTAAAGAAGCAATGAAATTGAATAAGCAGGGTATTAAGCTACCCTCACGATCTAGGCCGGCAGAGAAAAAGGAATTAGTTGTTCCGGATTACTTTATTGCTTTCCTGAAAAAAAATAAGAAAGCATATCAGGTTTTTGAAAACTTTCCCTATAGCCATAAAAAAGAATATGTTCAATGGATTGAAGAGGCAAAGACAGAACCAACACGGATTAAAAGGATAGAAACAGCAATGGAATGGATAGCAGAAGGACGCGGGAGAAACTGGAAATATGAAAGTAAATAATATAGATCTTTCTAAAAGCAACTACAATAGGGAGAAAAAATAAAGTGCTTGCCCTGCTTTATTGAAAGTGGTTTATGTATTTCCTACTTGCGGTAATAATACAGACGCCTTAACCATTTTGAAAGCCCGTCGAGGCCAGGATAGATAATCCGTTCTGTAATATTCATCTGATCAAGTCTATCTCTGAACTCCCACTTTAAGTCTCTCGGAATAATAATTTTACGATATAGCTCAGGATGCTTTTCAAGCCACTCACCGGTGATTGTACGGGGATTTCTAGTGGTTGACAACAATGCGAATTGATGGACAATGCGTTCATTTATAGAAGGAGGCTCAAAAAATATTAATATATCTTCTCCTTCATAGTTTGTAAGTTTCTCCAAAGTGTCCCAAAAGCTATCAAGAGTCTTCAACGTAAAGGTGAAGGCTCCATCAGCATCAAACTTTTTCCTGATAGCTGCGGGAAGGGTTTTTTTTAATTCTACCAAATTCACACTCCATATTGCAGCATCAGCTTTTTCAAAGATGGTATGATCCTCCAAAGCAAAATGAAGCGCAGACAGCATGGAAAAGCTCCAGTCGAGGAGGCGGGTGGGCAAGCCGTGGTGCTGGCCTAATGTTAACCAGTTCCACATGCTCTCATAAGACACGGAACTTTGAGGGGCATATTTTTTCAGGCTTCTTAAAAGATGCCTTTCTACAATATCTATTTTGGGCAGATTGGTTCTTTGCAAACTTGTTTCATTCTTCCATCGTGCATCTGCGGTGCCCCTGTAAGCAAGGTTGCTCCGGTTCCTTTTAATATCATTTTGAAAGGAAGTATCCGCTTCAAAAATTTCCATCAGTTCCCTCCAAGATGCAATGGTGATAATGTTATTCATTCATATAATTTTCTGCGTCGAATATAAGCAGTAGACAAACAAAAATAAATACAGCCGATAATTCCAATCGTTACACTTAATGCAGGTTAATAACGGTTAGCATCTTCCTCATTATAACCTTATCTGAAAATATATTGTTTGGCCGGTTTAAACGACTGTTCTGCATTAACTGTTTTTTAGACCATGCGTATTTGAGTGCGTGATAAAAATTAGTGTCGTAACACCAGGAAATCAAAAACCTAATCGCTATAGAAATAAAATGCTGGGCGCGAAATATGGGATCATCAAGGTTTTTCCAGGTGTATAAAAACTGGTGGCCGCGATAAATTTGTTCCCTTCCCTTATCAGAAGTAGCACGGTATATAGTACTGAATTCATGGCAATGAATCACTTTAGAACGGGGTTCATAACATACTTTCCATCCATTCTTCCAGGCCCGGTAAAACAAATCTTCATCTTCTGAAAAAAAGGGAAGAAACAACGGGTCGAAACCACCCATTTTATGGAACTTATTTACATCTAATAAGGACCAGGCATCTCCAAAGTGATGGAACTGTTTCCCTTTCGCGTCCTCATCCGTCGGTTGGGAAGAAGTATGATAGCGTTTCAACCTTCCCCACTTCATCTTTACCGCGCGGCGATAACTTTGAGGATTTCCGTTTTCATATATCAGCCTGGCACTTACCGCAAATATCTCAGGATCACTAAACTGCGGCATTAAAAAATTCAGCCAGTCAGATGCAGGTACCATGTCATTACTTATCAGTGCGGCATAGGGATTTCGGCAGGCTGCAAAACCGGCATTGGCAGCGATGGCAAAACCCCGGTTGGTTATTAAAGAAATCAATTTAATATCTGGAAAACCTGAGCGAATAAAATCACAGCTTTCATCACTGCTACCATCATCAACCAAAATCAATTCATCACAAAGCTTGTTGCTTTTGCAAGCCTCCCAAATGCGATTTAGAAACCGTGGTAAATTTCCATTTTTTAATCCATTATAGTTGGTGAGAACAATGGAGCATAATGGCATAGCACAACAATATAAAATTATTTCCGGCGATGGATTTATTATCTATACAAATCATTATGTATTTTCTGAACTATTTTTATCTGCAGCACGACTTGACAAAGTACAATAATGTATAAACAATTGCTACAGCCCTCCTGTAAATTAAGATTATCTTCTATTCAATTAAAAGTTAAATCAAAAAAAATATGAAAAAATCTTTTTTACTATATGTCCTTATAATTAATTGGTCATTGACCGAGGCTCAAATACTTTACATGCCGAGAAATATTAAAGAAGCAATTCAAAAAGGAACTCGTTCGCCTGATGGCAAACCGGGTAAAAATTATTGGCAAAATTTTGCGAGATACAATATCCGGCTGACCATTAATCCACCTGACCGGGTGATAAACGGCACAGAAGATATAGTCTATATTAATAACAGCCCTGACACACTTAGTAGTCTGGTATTTAAATTAATCCTGAACTGTCACCTTGCCGGAGCTATAAGACAATTTCCTGCCGATTCAGCTTATCTTTCATCCGGAATAAATATTGACAGGTATATAGAAAACAATGTTGTAAAAAAATGGGAAGTTGGGAATGGTACTTTTCAGGAGGTCAATTTCGATTTACCACTATTACCGCATGATTCAGTGAAACTGTCAATGGACTGGCATTACGATATCACACCCAAAGGAAATCGGGAAGGCCTGATAGATTCGACAACCTTTTTCCTCGCTTATTTTTACCCCCGTCTAGCTGTCTTTGACGATTATAACGGGTGGGACAATACAAATTTTACGGAAGCACAGGAATTCTATAACGATTTTAATGATTATTTGTTAACTATAGAAGTGCCTGAAAATTATTGTGTATGGGCAACGGGTGATTTACTGAATCCGGAGGAAGTGCTTCGACCTGTTCAAGTGAAACGATTGAAAGAGTCGATGACGTCTGATTCAACTATTCATGTTGCGAGTCTTCATGATTTGATTTCAAAAAATGTTACCGCACAAAAAGTAAGGAATACCTGGAAGTGGAGAGCCGATTATGTTTCGGATATGGCTGTTGTTATCAGCGATCATTTTGCATGGGATGCGTCGAGTGTGATAGTGGATGATGCCACGCACAGGCGTGCAAGTGTCCAGGCCGTCTATAATGATACTGCAAAAGATTTTCATCACATGGTTGAATATGGAAGGCAAGCCCTTGACTGGCTTTCCCATAAGTGGCCCGGCATGCCATATCCGTATCAGAAAATTACAGTTGTCCAGGGATATTACGATATGGAATATCCGATGTTGGTGAACGATAACTCCTTTGAAGATTTAACTTTTGCCCGGTTTGTTGCTGAACATGAAATTGCACATACCTGGTTTCCTTTTTATACAGGTATCAATGAAACCCGTTATGGCTTTATGGATGAAGGATGGGCCACTACCTTTGAATACCTCATTTCGGTAGATATTTTAGGCGGAAGCGCCGCAGCTAATTTTTTTAAAAAATTTAGAATTGGCCCCTGGATTAAAAATACCTTAGCAGAAACAGATTTGCCGGTTATTACCCCAGGAAATGTATTGAGTGGTATGCCCTTATCCATCAACGAATATGGGAAAGCTGCATTGGGATATCTTGCTATCAAAGACTTTCTGGGGGACACAGTATTTAAAAAATGCCTCATTGAATTTATTGATCGCTGGCATGGCAAACATCCAACCCCCTGGGATATGTTTTATACTTTTAATAATATTTCCGGTAAAAATTTAAACTGGTTCTGGAGCAATTGGTTTTTTAGCAATAATTTCCTCGATCTTTCAATACAAAGCGTTAAGGTGTCTTCAGGAAAAATTGCTGTTTCAATTAAAAATATAGGAGGTTTTGTTTCCCCTGTGGATATCATAGTATCTTATTCTGATGGAACCGCCCATTCATTTCATGAAACTCCGGATATGTGGATGCACCACCCGGAAGCAGCATTAGTCAAAATTTCAGCTAAAAAACAAGTTCAATCCGTACGGTTGGACGGGGGAATTTTTATGGATGCCGATGAAACAAATAATACTTGGAAAGTAAAATGACAACTTCAAACCGGGCATAAATTTCCTGCCCGGTTAATCGTATAATTTTATCATAACTCATCTAACTTTCGACTTTCGAAATAGAGCCAACAGTATCAGGTCTTTTGAGATGCTGTAAAAAATAATTCCAATGATCTCTTTTTTATCTAGGGTCAACCTGAAAACTCAAAAGGCTTATCTATGAAGGATTTCACAATGGGATGTGGAAAATGAAAAGCCCCAAAACGCAGATAAGCATGCAATTTTGGGGCAGATCAATTTGCACTTCAAATGT
>JACDDS010000021.1 GCA_013816805.1 Chitinophagales bacterium
AACAAAATGAGCGTACTCAATGCAGTCAAAAACAAATTACTGGCGCGCGTTCTTGCTGTGGTTAAACGCGGAGAACCTTATGAAAAAAATTACTCATTAAAATGTTTGGCCGTGTCATAGAAATCAATGGCTGAAAAGGAGAAATCCCCTAAATTGAGATTCTTCCCATTTTTCATTAGCTGGAAATCCCGGTTATAGATATCCAGGCCGTTCGTATAAAACATCAATTTCCCATCTTTGTCACAGATGCTGGCATTGCATCTCCAGATTGGCATATCACTTGGAAATGCAACTGCAATGGTGCTGTCACCATTAAAATCAAGGCCGCTGCCTTCAAATGATATCCATTGATTCGCTTCTTTCTGGGCAAACCCCTTTTGTGTGAGCAGAATAAAAATAATTATCAAAAATCGGTTTATCAATGGATAATAAGCAGTTTTTTCGAATCGATGAACTGTGAGATATTGGTGCAATTATCTAGTGTTAAGTGGTTGTCTTTATAAACTTAAATCATTCATTTAAAATCTTTTCCGTTACCTCTCTACGGTCTGTTTTCGCTTTAAGTAAGTAAACTCCTGGCGGCTGATCATATAGATTGATAAAAGCATGCACAAAACCATTTATTGGTTGCAGCGTAGCGTTGTAGATTAAATTTCCTATAGTGTTATAGATGCTGATAAGCACTTCATGATTAACTCCTGTTATGCTCAGTTGTGTTTTCTGATAGCAGGGATTGGGATAGACGCCATGTGTAAAAACAACATCTTTAACTATAGGCAATGAAGTAAAGACAGTATCACATAGGCTGCCTTCTAAAGCGCCCAAATTGTAATTTGGAATGTTGGGTGCACAACCGAACCACGTAGTGCTATCAATTAAAGGGAAACCCCATTCCACAAAATGACATGCGGTATCTGGTAAATCGGGATTATTAATTACATGTAAGGCATAATCGGCATCGTATGGGGTTATATATATTTTTCCATCTGGACCTAATTGATGTAAATAATAATTAGCAGGAAAGGGATCTTCGATTCCGTTATCTCTGCCAACTATCTGTCTAGTGTTAAAAATATCAGCTTTGGTAATATCAAATTGAAGAATTTCATTAAAATTTGAACTTACATATACAAATTGATTATTAGGTGAAATGCTTACACCTCTTGCCGGCACCCATACACTATCAATTTGAAATGAACGATAATTATACAAATTGCCTGTGCACCTATCGAAATTCATCAGCTCCACGATATTTGAATCACGCGATTGATGTACAAATAAGCTTCCATCGGCAGAGAACTTCATCGGGCTGCTTATTTGTGCATTTACCAGCTTATAAACTATCCCAATATCCTGGATATAAGGCCCTTCAATTCCAGAAGAATCAATCAGGAATTTGTAGTACCTGTTACTTCCATATTCGTGACAAACAAGCCACCAATCTCTTCCATTACCGTGCTTAACAGCTTGTATTCCAGAATCAGTAAGTGTATCTGTCAACACTACAATTTGTTTTTCTCCATTCAATATTGTTCCTAAACCATAGTTTTTACCAAATGAGATTTTTGCATAATAAAGATGGGTTGGATAAAGAATATTGCCAAGTTCTGTATTAATGTAATTCAAGTCATTATAAAACAGATAATAGTTAGAATCATTTGAAGGAAGAGGTAGTATTACTGCACCATCCGGAGTGGCATTGAATCCGTATCCATAAGAAATATAATCGCCTAATGCAAGACTGTCACCATTCTGCATTATTTCACCTAACTGATTAAATACTCGAAAACCATTCGTGTAAAAGAGTAGTTTGCCCTCACTGTCGCAGATACTAGCACTTGTACGCCAAAATAGTTGGCTGTCTGCCCTTGATGAACTCTCAGCAGTATTCAAAAAAGTTATTTCCCCTTTGAAACCACCAACCCATATATTTCCCTGCTTTTGCGACGTAGCATTCATACTTAAGAAAAATAACACGCAGAGGGTAAGATAACACTTCATACTCATCTGATTTTAGCAATCTTCGCCCAAAAAATTTTTCCATCCTGAGTTACCAGCTTAAAGAAGTATAATGCAGATGGTAAATAAGTCAATGAAATATTATACTCATCTACACCTGCTGAAATGATATGAGAATCAATAAGGGTTCCCCAACTGTCGAATAATTGTCCTTTAGATGTATTATCTAAACCCTGTTTAAAAAGGATGGTACAATCTGTTTTTGTAGGATTGGGTATAACACTCATTAAATTTAATGGTGAAGGTTGCAGCGAATCAATTTCATTTTCTTTAGAGGGTGGTGTGCATATTGGGTTATTAACGGGACTAACATTACCCATGGGGTCAAATCCGCTCGCAGCCCCATTTTCGCTATTTAAATAACCTGAACTCGTAGTTGTGAAAAAAATTGTAAAAGCCCCATTAGCACTTTGATTATATGTATGCCATCTACCGTGAGAAGTACCATCATACCATCCAGAAGTAGGTGTCCAATAATTATTTGAAGCCTTATTGCTTGCTCCAATATTTCCTGCATTCGCATCATCTATTAAATAAAACCCTCTTTTGTTATGATTGAACGTATTGCAGTAAATAGAACTTTGATTCAGGGATAATGAAGAAAGTGTCATTCCTTTTTCTACGCCATCCATCTCATTCTGCTCCACATCAAATTGTGTTGCGTTCTCTATATAAAGTCCTGTGGTACCTGAGGTATAGTTGGTTACAGAGCTTCCAAAACCAATTGTGTTGTTATTAACTTTTGATCCATCACCTCCAGTAATTTTGATTCCATAAGTGCTCGCAGGGTTGCTACTGCTCATGTTAATGGTGGTGCCGTAGCTTTGCACATTGCTGTTGATCGCTTCTATACCAATGGTGGATGAACTTATAGTATTGGCCAAACCCAAGTCAGACGCATCCCCAAATATGAATGTAGAAATGCCATTAACATATATGGCGCTTCCGGCAGTGCTGCTTCCGGAAAAAGTGTTATCAGTCACCGTTGCATCGAAGCCGAAGCGATAATCTTCAAGATGGAGATGCTGGTTGTTATTTTGAAAAATGGCGGATTTAATCGACATTCGGGAATCCCTCGAAGCAAAGATGGCTGTGGTGGCATCCTTAATGACGGGGCTCGTTCCAGTTGTATTTATAATAAGCCCGTCATTATTCACCAGGTTGCCTTCGATATCTATACCATCCCACGTGCCGCTACAGCCTTTTAATTGTGTACCGTTAGAAATAGTTAGCTGGCAATTAGGCTCAATTATAATTTTTGCCTTCGGTCCGAAATTAATATTTGTACAATTATTCAGTGTTAGGTTCAGGTTAATTAAGAAAAGCCCGTTGATAGTAATATTGCTGCTGTAATTTTTAATTTCTGCTGCATCATCCAGTGATATACCATTTGGAGTAAAGTAAGTATATGTTCCATTTAAAAATTCAACAAGGTCAAAAGCCGTCAAGTAATTACTTCCACTCTGACCTGATTGTAAATATTCATCTGAGAACGGGTAATAGGTCCCGCTGCCGGTGCAGCAATTCAATACATGGACGGTTGTTTGGTCAGTAGTAGCAGGGCAGGAGGGAGGTGTTGCCGTAAAAGTATAGGTATAGTCCCCTGCATTGTTGGTGTTGCTTGGAGGTGTAAACACGGGATTAGCGGCAGTGGTTGGACTTAAATATGATATATGGCCTCCAGACCACGCCAGGGTTTGGTTAGGATAGCTTACAGTTCCGCCTAGTTCAGGATGGTTATCATCTTTTCCGCTGGTGCATACATACACATCCGGCCCTGCATCGGCCTTAGGGTAAACGTTAGCGGTGACCGTTTGCTCATTGCAATAGCACTTGCCATCAGTTGCAGTTACTGTATAGGTAGTTGTTACATCGGGAGATACTACGACTGAAGTTCCTTCATTGTTCTGTTCAGAGGGATACCAATCGAAAAGTGCACCGGAGGCACCGGATTTTGATAATGTTAGCTCATCCCCAGGACAGATATTTGAGGAACTTGTGCTTACAGAATAGTTGAGGAAGCTTCCGACATTGATTTGAACGGTAACAGAACCACTGATTGCATTGGGAGCAATTGCCTGAATAGTATAAGTCGTTGTTACGCTAGGATTTACTATCGCGGTTGCAGTCGGTCTACTGTAATTGATGGAAGTTGCAGAAGGAGAAATTAAATATTCAGTTCCTCCGCTAAGATACAATGTAACACTGCCACCAGGGCATACGGAGGAATTCGAAACCTGCACATTGGGAAGTAGGGTATACTGTGGCATGTTAACTAAGGAATTTTTTATTACCGTTATACTAAAGGCCGGTAAAATAATATATGAATACAACGTACCCAGAGTTCCGGATATTTCCTTTATTTCTCCAGAATGACCGGTAATGTATCCAAGCGGATTGATAGAAGAAGTATAATTTGGATCTTGCGTTGCCTGAATATATGTTCCGCCATAAGGGAATAATTCATTTGTATACATAAATGTGGTGGAAGAATTAAGATTTAAGACCACTGCTATATTGCTATCACTAGAAGAGTATGGCTGATATTGATCTGCAGCACTGCTAAACATCCAACCATAGACACCTGGATTTTCAGAGTTATCTGCACCCTTATTTTGAAGCGCCTGAGGTAAAGTTATTTCCCTTGCTGTGCGTGCATTTTTGGCAGCTAAGGCTATGTATCTTATCCCTGCACCACTAGCAGCCAATGCATATTTTATGGTAGCGGGACCGCCGCTGCCGAATCCATTTTCATCTTCGAATAAGCCGCCCTTTTCTGCATCAGCAATCATTGTGTGAAAGGTAATATGGGTGATTTTACTATCTTTTAAAAAATTAAGTGCCATCGCACCAACAAACAAGCTGTGTGCCCACCTGCCACCGAGATCGTAGGTATCATCATCTAAATTAAACTCAGTGATCCATCCGTCTTTATCATAAGTACCCAGCAATGAAAGCTGTGGCTGCGGATCATTATCTGTTTCTAAACTATTGTAAGTTACAAAGGGCTGGCTGAACACGATTGGAAGCACCTTAGTCCACAGAGTGGTCAGGTCATAGTTATCGAGGTCTGGATCACTAAAACCATCAGTAGACTTCAGTCCAGAGGATGGATAGACATGAAAGGTCAGTGCATCAATATTATTCATATAGTTGCTTTCAAACAGATGAGTATTCCATTCATTTCTTCTATCGGGGGAACCATTTTTTGTAGTAGCGGCGACAGCGGAAGTTTTAATATCCGGAAAATATTTTTTTATTTCTGCATCCCAATCATGAGCTGCTTGTGCATAATCTCCAGCAGTTTCAAATAATGCATTTGTTTCATCACCGTCTAAATAAAATTCATTACCGAGTTCAGCATACTTAATAGGCAGATTAAGGCAATGGGCTTTAAATAATTCTCCAATCTGTGTGCCCATGTCCGAAGTAATTAAATTGAGTGCGAATATTGGCATGGCAGCAGTTCCGTCTGTTAAATACTTTAAGTCCTGAAGGGTATTCGGTAGGGGTGATGCAGCTCTGTTATCCCATGGAAGATCATCTTTAGCGTAGTCAGGCAGTGGATAGGGATCGAAAAAATTTCTAGCGTCTGCACTTGATGAATTAGCAGTAAAAGTATAGGGATCGTAATTAGTATTATAAAGTGGGTTATCATATCCTCGAAACCATCCTGATTGCCAATTCCACCAGTTTGAAATACTGCCACCCGGATAGCGGATCAAATCAGGATGCATTGCAGGCGCCTTAGTTGGAGGGCCGGGATCTACGCGTTGGCCTGTGCCTATTCCTATACCATTTTTGACTATGTTTTCACCGTTATTACCTATATAGTCCTCACATTTTCGCGCAGTGAGAGATAAATTGGGCTGTAAAATCACCGTGAAATGAGCGCCGCACCCCGTAATGGCAATGTATCCTATTGTTGCCAAAGTGAATTGACCATTTAATGAGGCAAGATTGGCATTGCTTCCTGATAAAAATATGCCATTTAATTCTGCCGTCCCTAATGTTTTAAGACTATCACGAACTCTAAAAAATACCTGATTAAAATTTACTCCCTTCAATTTAATAGTTCCCGAATTTACCGTCAGAGACCCATTTATATCGAAGGCAAAGTAGGAATCTGAATTGCCATTCAGGGTTAAGGTGTCAGTTAGAGTAACATTTCCGGTTATTCTATAAATACCAGGAGACTGAGTTACATTATTTAAATTGGATGATATTGCTGTAGCAGTCAGTTGAGAAATTTTAGTTTTTGCAGTGTCAGCATGCCGCAATGCTAAATTAACTGAAGATGTATTCACAAGTACTGAGTCACTTGCAAAAATGCTATCAATTGAAAAGCCGGATCCAACAGCACCTTCAACGGTTATAGTACAATTTAAACTCCAAATGCTACCCTGAGCGAGTAGTGGAAATCTTTTGACTGATTTAATATCAAAGCCATTCACCGTTACATTCACCGAATCGAAGCCAATTGAGCCATCTGCATCTGATACGCGCAAATAATATTTATTCGTCGTAAAGGGTGTTGCATATGGATTAGCTGAGGTTGCATTGTCCAAAGCGTAAGAGGTAATCCACTGATAAGAATAGGGTGAAACCCCACCTGTTGCAGATGGCGAGCCTCCAAGTGTAGCAGTAGAACCTAGGGAAATACTTGTATTACTGCCGGCATGAGAATAAACCTGACTTGATCGTTTACCAATGGTAAAATAGCTCAAGGCATTTACTGTGCTATTTGATTGCATGCTTCCACTGCTTACCGTACCACTTATGGTAACAGGACCAACGTTGTTCCATTTTCCACCATCCCATCTTGCAATTTTTAATGATTGAGTTGTTACAATATCACAGGTACTATTATCCCAATAGAGAGTAACCTTTACCAGGCTTGTACCTAGAGTCCTCTTTAAGATCCAGTACTCGCATTTGCTGATATATGTCAGGGAATCCCGATTTATGCTAACACTTTGACCAGTATTAAAATATTCTGCGCGAAACGCATCAGTTGCTACCGAAGGCGCTGTGATAGCAATAGGTTTATACGTTGTTCCCTTTCCTACTGGAAAGGTAAAGGCACTGTTTCCAACCTTAATTATTGGTCCTTTCACGAAGCTGCTGCCAGAAGCACTCGTGGCGGTTGCACCGCTTCTTAAGGTTAGCACATTCACCGTATCGGTAATTAGATAACCATTTACCAAGTCTATATTGTTCGATACAGAAAGGTTCTTCTGCAACGTCACTTGTCCACCGTTTTTATCAATTACCACCTTATACAACTGCGGCGAAACCGCACCATAGATGGTTTGAGCATTGGTCCCGGTAAATTTAAAGGTTGTGGTACCTATGGAATTGAACGAAGTGTTATTCCACTTTATGTTTTTCAGTATTTTTAATATGCCACCATTGATAATGCAATCTGCAGTTTGAGAAGTAAGGAATGTATCAGCTACCTGGACTGTACCGGAGACCGTGTGAACACCACCCATGCCAAACATCTCAAGATCATAAAACTTCATGGTGCCACTGGAGCTATTCTTCAGCGTGTTATTGTAGTAACAGATCACCCGTGAACTTCCTTCATTTACTGTTCCGGCGATATATTCCCACATGGTGCTTCCACCATACCTATTCTTCCCATTAAGGTTACCGTTCCTCCTGTTTTATTAAATTGAATATTTGGCATCTTACCAGAGATACTACTGCCCTGGTTATCATTAATGGTTTGCGTACCGGTGCCGTTAACGATGATGGTAACCGTTCCACCTCCAACGGATGCTGTATTGGAACTTAGAATATTACCAGGTACTTCAATGGTAGAGCTGGTAGTGGTATTCAGGAAGAGTTGATTACTACCTGACAACGTCAGCTTATGATCTACCTCAAGTGTTATGTTTTTAATAGTGAACTGAGTTGTTTGAGATGGAGCAGTAAATTCAGCATCGTAGAAGATATAGCGGCTGGTATTACCTGATGAATTAACAATGGTAGTGGTACTAGAGGCTCTTTTGAAAACAACTTTACCACTGTTATGTGTGAAGCTTCCTGTCTTTAGGGTTACATCACCTGCTAAGGTCATGGTGCCTGAAGTGCTGGTGAAAGCAGTTCCATCAATGGTAAAGGAGCTATTGCAGTTGATGGTAGCACTGCCGCCACTAAAGATGCCGCCTTTGAAGCTACCGATATCAAAGGTGAGTGTCTTGCCGGTATTAAGCGAAACGGTGCCGGTATATAGTGAAGTCATGGTCACCTTAGCAACGGTAAGGTTTGAATCCAAGGTCGCACTGGTTACCGAACAGTTATTGAAGATGATGGTATCAACTAAGGTCGGTGGTGTAGTTGCTATTCCACCACTGCAGCTTCCAACCTGATAGTTCCCTTTAACCTTCATACTGGTGGAAGCACCTTGCGGCTTCCAGTAGAGGTTCCGCTGTGAGTAAATATTTGATGAAATCGAAAAGAATAGGGAAAAGAGTAGTGAGGTGAGTAATAGTTTTTTCATGGAGGTGAATCAGGTTGAGAATAGTGGTAGGAGAAATGATTAAGTGCATTGAGGTGTGGACGTATCTATGCCACACTACATTAAGATGATGGTGCGATATGGTTTGCTTAGAAGTACGATGCTTTGTACTCCATCTCTTCCACGGTAGTTGCTTCAGTGGTTAGAAGAAGGTCGAGGTAGTAGTCACCATGAGAAAAGCTTCCAAGTGGCAGAACAAGCATGTTATCTGCTTCGGTCAAGTTGGTTCCTAAAGTGAACGTTTGATTCGATAGGTCACTGCTGTCAGGAGCTGAGCCGATGAGTACCTGTACCGATTGCACTGGAAGGCTGTCAGAGAGGAATACGGTGAGGTTACCGGAAAACCAGTCGATTGAAGAATCGAGGATCTTCGTTTGGGCTTTTGAAAAAAGCACGCTTAAAAAAAGCACACCAAGTGTGGAGAAAAGTTTCATAGAGAGAATAGGGTTTATTGTAAAAAGGGTGAGAAGTGAAGTTTCAAATTAACCTAGAGACATATAAAACTATCAAGGTTTAATTTGAGATTATACAAACTCATCAACTTTTGTTACTAAAAGAATATTGGAACGCAAAGGAGGTTTGTCGCACCAAGGAAAAAGCCGAATGAATATTCGGCTTTGAGAGTGGTGAGGGCCAGAATTGAACTGGCGACGCAAGGATTTTCAGTCCTTCGCTCTACCAACTGAGCTACCCCACCCTGGTAAAGGAATGCAAAAGTAAAAGATTTGAATAAAAGTGGAAAGGATTAATCCAGTTGCAATGGAATTTTTAAAAAGGAGCTCATTTCTCTACCGGTTAATAATAAGTGTTCCTTGTTTTTTGAATAGGCAACTGTAACATTTTTTCCGTTATCGCTTAATAAGCCCAAAAGGAATTTTTGATTCCCTTTCGCAGTCAGTAAAACCTTATCAAAAGAAGTGAGCGGATAAGTATAAATCTTTTGAAAATATCCTAAGTGTTTGTATATAAAATAACATTTAGATTCATTATTATCTAATACTATTTTTCCATTTGCAGAAAGTATCCAAACACCGGAAAACAAAATGAGTGTAGAAAGTGCTAAAGGAAATACAGCAAGCTCACTGTTAAAAAAGCCGCGGAAAAGCATGGATAAAACAAACGTGATTACCCCTGCAGTAAAGACCGGATTCCAGACCTTATTAGGAATGCTTTCAAGGACGAGGAATTGATCTTGTTTTTCTGCCAGCAAAGGAATATTTACATAATTTACCAGGTATAAAATTTTTTTCAATCCGTAAAAGTTATCTAAACGAAAAAGTAGATTTATCCGGCAATATTTTTATTTAGTTTAATCAGCGTATTTATTGTGCAGAATTAAAAATCCGGTTAAAATCACAGCAGAAATACCATTAAGATGGGAGATAACAGACAGCTTTTTTTAAATCGTATTGCGCAAACTTCAGGCATTCCCTTACTGCTTGAAATCGAAAAGGCTGAAGGCATTTTTCTATATGATTTTTCGGGAGAAAAATACTTGGATCTGATTTCCGGTATCAGTGTAAGCAATATTGGCCATCGGAATCTTAATGTGATCAAAGCAATTAATTACCAGTTGGAAAAGTACCTGCATGTAATGGTGTATGGTGAATTTGTTTTATCGCCTCAAGTGCAATTTGCTCAAATGCTCACTGATCACCTTCCCATCGACTTGAATTGCGTTTACTTTACAAATTCCGGCACGGAAGCTACCGAAGGAGCATTAAAGCTTGCCAAGCGGCTGACTAATAGGGCAGAAGTAGTTTCCTTTCGCAATTCCTATCATGGCAGCTCACAGGGTGCCTTAAGCGTAATGGGTGATGAATATTGGCGCAATGCCTTTCGTCCGCTGATTCCCGGGAACCGGATACTACATTTCAACAATGAGGACGACCTTCTTTACATAAGTAATGAAACAGCAGCTGTAATTCTTGAGCCGGTACAGGCCGAGGCAGGAGTGATAGTTCCTGAAAATGATTTTCTGAAAAAGGTAAGAAACCGATGTAATGAAACCGGTTCAATAATGATTCTGGACGAATGTCAAACCGCATTTGGCCGAACAGGATCATTATTCTGCTTCGAACAATATGAATTTATTCCTGATATAATATTATTAGCAAAAGCACTTGGCGGCGGAATGCCTTTAGGAGCTTTTATCTCTTCGAAAGAAAAGATGATTGCCTTAACTGACAATCCTGTTTTAGGCCACATCACCACCTTTGGAGGGCATCCTGTTTGCTGTGCCGCGGGAAAAGCCGCTATGGAAGTATTAATAGAAGAAAAATTGATAGATAGTGTTCAGGAAAAAAAAATTCTTTTCCAAAACAATCTGCAGCATCCTGCTATTAAGAGCTTCAGAAGTGCAGGACTTCTGATTAGTTTAGAATTTGAAAATGAAATGATAAACCAGAAGATTGTTCAGGCATGTATTAAAAAAGGGGTATTGACGGATTGGTTTTTATTTGCTCCACAATGCATGCGTATTGCTCCTCCATTGATTATTTCTTTAGAGCAAATAACAGAGATATGTAAAATTATTTTAAGCTCTATTGATGAAGTGCTGAAATAATAATAACAACAATAATCTCATTCTTTTATAACCCGTTCCGGATCTGCAACCTTAAGTTGCAGTTGTTGTGCCGCATTATTAAATGCAGGTACTTGTAAACTATAAATATTCTGGAGACGAGTCATTATTGGAGCTATCCTGCTGTTAAGTTCTGTGAGTACTGCAAATTGCTGTTGCGTAGGTCGGGTATCTGAATTCCGAATAAAATCCTGTAAAGCGTTATAGCGCTCTATAAGCTGCATAGGATAGCGAAGATCATCTTCTCCGGCTTTAATCTTTGAGTTTATCAGCGTGTCCTGTATTTTCTGCAACGAATCAATTAAAGGATCAGCAATTTTTTTGAGCGTTAATATTTTAGTGGTGTCACTGAAGCTATTGACAAAATTATTAACCTGATCCTGCACACCGCGAATCTGTAAAATGGTTTTAATGATTTCATTTTGTTTCTTATTGATCTGCATCATTAAATCCTGCTGCGAATTGAGGTCTTCAACAGAAGATTTTACTTTTGGATTTAACATAACGGAAAAGCTTCTTTGCATCAGCAACGTATCACCTTTCATGAGTTTCACAATGTAATTTCCGGGAATTACTTTCGGGCCTTTAAGTGATTCATTTCCCCAATACTCGTCCTCAATATGCCGGGAATCCGGATACCTCAGATCCCATGCAAAACGATTCATGCCACTGTCAGCCGGAAGAATATCCTTTTTATGTTTTGGGTCTTCATAGAAATCCGGTTTGTTTTTCAATGGTTCTCCGTACTTATCAATTTTATTGGAAAAAGCAATAATACTATCGCCACCTGAAGTATAGAAAGCCAGTTTAATTTCTCCTTTTGGTTTTCGTTTTAAATAATAGTCAATTATTACTCCGTTTGGTGCATTTGTTCCTTCCTGCCGCTGAACGACTTCATCACTTTCCGCCTCAAGTTGCTTTCCGTCCATGCGAATGGCAGGATTGGGCTGGTAAAGCCAATAGGCAGAATGGGATATAGAATCGTTAATCTGGTAGAGCGGGCTTAAATCATCGAGCACCCAGAATGCTCTTCCGTGTGTAGCTATAACCAGGTCTTTTAAATCTTTCTTTACCTGGATATCATGAACAGGAGTTACAGGAAGATTGAGCTGAAGCGACTGCCAGTGATCACCATTATCGAATGAAGTATATACACCCGTTTCAGTTCCTGCATAAAGCAACTTTTTTCTATTGGGGTCTTCCCGCACACATCGCGTATATACATCAGCAGGTAATCCCCTGGTGATCATTTCCCAGGATTTTCCATAGTTGGTAGTTCGATAAATATAAGGATGGGTATCATCAAGGCGATAACGATGCGCTGCAAAGAAACAGGTGCCTGCATCATAATGGGAGGGTTCAATGATGCTTACTGTTGACCATGCAGGTAAAACTTTTGGAGTAACATCTGTCCAGTTCTTGCCATCATCGGTGCTTAAATGTATAAGGCCGTCATCACTTCCAGCCCAAAGTTCACCCTGTTTGGCCGGAGATTCTGCAAAAGCATATACAGTGCAATAAATTTCAGCGCCTGTATTATCGGGTGTAATAGGTCCTCCACTTTGCAATTGCTTTGAGGGATCATTACGGGTAAGATCTGGTGATATAGTTTCCCAGCTCATGCCGCCGTTTACAGACCGATGGATATATTGTGAAGTGCAAAACAGCTCTTTAGGATTCCATGGTGAAAAAGCAATTGGATAAGTCCATGCAAAGCGGTTTTTTAAAAAATCTGCTCCCCAGCCGTCATTAATAAGCGGATAGACTGAAACTACCTGAAATTGCTCGTTATTTTTATCGTGACGGGTCATTATGCCATCGTATTCACCTCCATAAGATACAATGGGGTCAGTCGGGTCAGGCACTATATAGCCTGCTTCGCCACCTGCGGGCACATACCAGTCGCTTGCACCAATAGTTGAACCATATGATCTGGTTGCAATTCGGACAGGCCCCCAATCCTGCTGTCCTCCGTATGCATGGTAAGGGAAATCGTTATCGAGGTTTACGTGGTAAAACTGGCAGGTCGGCAAGTCTTCGCGGGTCCAGGTTTTGCCACCGTTAAATGTCACTGTAGCACTTCCGTCATCAGCAATAATAAAATTATCAGAGTTATCCGGGTTGATCCACACATCGTGGTTATCTCCATGTTCCTGTGTTATTTTTGAAAATGACATTCCTCCATCTATAGATTTCCAGAACTCTACATTACTTATATAAAGCAGGTTTTCATTATTAGGATCACAATATATTTCGGAAAAGTACCATGGTCTTTGAGTAAGGTCATTTTTTGCAGATGCAGTGTCCCATGTTTTTCCGCCATTATCACTTCTATATAACCGGGCATTTTTATTTTCTACCATTGCATATACCCTTTGCGGGTTTGAAGCCGCAACTGCAATGCAAATCTTTCCCAGCAATCCTTTGGGCATGCCCGGGTTCTGTGAAAGAGATGTCCAGGTATCGCCTCCATCAATGCTCTTATACAATCCACCTCCTGTTCCTCCGCTGGTAAGTTTCCAGGGCTTTCGGTTTACCTGCCATAGGGATGCATATATAATGTTAGGATTTGTGGGATCATAATCAATATCAATAGCTCCCGTGCTGTCATTTTTTACAAGCACCTGCTGCCAGGATTTACCTCCATCTTTTGTTCTGTATACTCCGCGCTCTTTATTTACCCCAAACATTTTCCCCATCACCGCCGCAAAAGCGACATCCGGATTATTTGGATGGATGATAATTCTTCCTGTTGCTGACGCATCAAGAGTGAGCACATGTTTCCATGTTTTACCTGCATCGATGGATTTATAAATTCCGTCACCCATTATAGCAGTATTACGAATGGCTGCTTCACCCATTCCAGCATATATTACATTGGGATCACTGGCGGAAACAGCCAATGCTCCTACTGATGCTGAATGAAAATTTGAATCGGAAATAGAGACCCAGGTGTTCCCTGCATCAGTGGTTTTCCATACACCGCCTCCTGTTGCACCAAGATAATAGATAAGCGGATTTCCAACTACTCCGCTGGCAGTCAGCGATCGTCCACCCTGGTAGGGTCCAATATTTCGCCACTTCATTCCGGAATATAGCTGCCTGCTGAATACTTCCGTGGAAGCGGCATTGCTCACTTTTTTGGAGGAAGATTTCTGTGCAAAACCGTATGAAGCGAATAAGAAAGAATGGATCGATACAATAAAGACTAACTGAACTCTCATGAGTATATTTTTGGTGTAAGTATAGAATTATCGGGCAGCAACCTTTTTAACGGCAGGTCTTTTTCCAGTAAAAATATTATTGAACTCTTTACCGATATTGATAAACGTAAGATGGTTGAGAGGAAACTCCAGCAGCACATGGGAAAAGCTGAGAAAAAACAGCCATTTTAATCCCAATTTGTAATCATAAGCATAAATACCAATTGAGGCAAGCCATATTATTATAATTCCTGCAAGACGTGACTTCGAAATATTATGCCACTGGATTACAGATGTTTTGGAAAACCAGTTCAGATAATGATACATGTAGGCAAACCCTATAAATGCCATTACTGCAAAAGCAGAACGACTCTGATAGAGTGCATTGTTAACGAACTGAAAGTATTCCTGGATATTGGCCGGCTGATTAAAATCATGTTTGGTAAAGGGTGTCATTAAATAATAATTCAACATCTGGAAATCATGGTAATTATTTTTGACATTAGAAGAAACGATATAGCCGGTTCTTTCAGGAAATAAATAAAAGAAACTCATCGTGCATAAAATAAATACTGCAAGAGAACTGATTCCGGAAATGCTTCTTCCCCGAAGGGCACCCACAAGTATAAAGAGACCGGTGAATATAAAAACATGAATTATGGTGGGAAGAAAAACACTGAATACAGAGCTTAATGCATCACTTTTAACAACCAATCCTGAAAGAGGAAATAATAAAAAGATAAGCAAGAGCCGGGTATAAATATTCTTAACCAGAACAAAGATGAGCGCTGTGCTGAAGGCGAAAAAAGTAATAGCGGTTGCCATTCCCGGTGTTATGCGGGGAATCAACTGAAGGGAAGCTAACGTAATAAGTACCCCGGCAGCAAGCAGTAATATAAAGTCGTATTTACCTTTTGTAAAATAGTGACGGTCATGAAGCCATGAAATTTCCGTTAGATAATGCAATGGGCCAAGCACTGCATATACCACAAGAAAAGTTTCAAAGGGAAATATAAAGGCCGTTATTGCCGAAATGATCATCAGGCCAATATTCAGGTAATTCACCTGGTCCGCCGATAGCTTTAAGTTAAACATCATGTAATAGCAGGTGACGAAATTAATTCATTCCGAAGGAAGAATTTACGATTATTTAAGAGGTGTATCTTAACAAGGAAATAGAGATGGATTCATTTCCAATTTTGAAGTTAAGTTAAATATGCTCCACATCTTTTACAGCACTGCTGATTTTAATTAGTGCACTTCCGAAAAACATTAAATCAACACCAATACCAAACCCAATAACATATAAGCCAGAGAAAGGCCATTTTATAAAAACAAGGATTCCCAGCGATAAGGACAAGATACCACTAAACAGGATCCATGATTTTCCTGCAAACTCATTTGTTGTTGCCACAATGATGCGGTAAATACCGCCTAATATTAGAAACGCTGCAAGAACTATTGTCATGGAAAAAGCCGTAGCCGTGAAATTGGTTGCGATTAAACCACCGGCAATAATGGAAAGAATGCCGAAGATCAATTCAAAGTTTAATCCGCTTTTAGTTTCCGCCGGACGGAAGCCATATATACCCTGCACAATACCGGCTATTATCAAAATCATTCCAAAGAAAAGCACGCTTACCAATGTGGCAACCATGGCGAAAGAGAGTGCAATAATGCCTAATATAATCAGGAAAATTCCCAGTAGCATTATCCATCTTCGGTTTTCTTCTAATTCATCAATAAAATAAGCTTTCATGAGAGGTGTTTGGTATCAAAGTTAAAAGAAGGAAAAGTATGTACAAGGTGTTTAATCTTTATTTTTAACGTAATCATTGCTTTAGTTAAGGTCAAGTACCGTTTATTTAGTTCATTTTTTTTATCCATTCAGTATTTTTATCGACTATAAAAATTTTGTTTTCGTTATAATATGGAAAAAAAGGAAACATTAAGCATTATAATACCCGCTTATAACGAAGGCAAAACCATCCATCTTATTCTAAATAAAATAAAAACAGTAGCGTTAAAAGCAAATATTAACAAAGAGGTAATTATAGTTAACGATTGCTCTCTGGATAACACCGAGGAAGTAATTCTTACTTACATTAATACCAATCCCCAGCTAAAAATTCAATATTATAAACATAATAAAAATGCAGGTAAAGGTGCTGCATTACATACAGGTATTAATAAAGCCTCCGGTGAATATATTATTATACAGGATGCTGATCTCGAATATGACCCGAATGAATACAATATTTTGCTGGAACCCATATTGAATGGATTTGCTGACGTAGTATTTGGTTCGCGGTTTATGGGAGGTAAGCCCCACCGGCTATTATTTTTCTGGCATTCTATTGGGAATAAAATGCTTACCTCATTGTGCAATATGTTTTCAAACCTCAACATGACGGATATGGAAACCTGTTATAAACTATTTAAAACAGAGATTCTTCATTCCATTGTTCTTAAAGAGAAACGTTTTGGATTCGAGCCTGAGGTAACATTAAAGATTTCGCGTGTACCTGATGTGCGTATTTATGAAGTCGGAATTTCTTACTATGGACGTACCTATTCAGAGGGAAAAAAAATAGGATGGAAGGATGGACTTTGGGCTATCTTTTGCATTTTTAAATATGGCTTAATGTCTTCATAAGCAAATTGGTTGTATCATTTTTGTTTTTTAAAATTTCAATATTCTCATCCAGCAGTCAGGTATCTTGAATTTTCCCAGCAATTCTTTCGGCCTTCTTTTTATTGTTACTACAATAGTTTATGTAATTGGATTATTTGTTGAAGTAATGGATGTAGATGCAGCTCAATATGCATCGATAAGCCGTGAAATGTTTAACAATCACCAATATTTACAAGTACTTTATAATGGTGAAAATTATCTTGACAAGCCCCCATTGCTTTTTTGGCTTTCTGCTATATCCTTTAAGATCTTCGGGATAAATACTGTTGCTTATAAACTACCTTCCTTTTTATTTACACTTCTGGGAGTTTATTCTACTTATCGGCTGGCAAGCCGGTTGTATGATATTAAAACAGGAACCCTGGCTGCGTTAATACTCTATACCTGTCAGGCTTTTTTTCTGTTTAATAATGATGTTCGGACGGATACCATTCTTACAGGCGCATCGGTATTTGCTGCCTGGCAGCTTCTCGTTTTTTACGATACCGACAGGTTTCGAAATTTAATACTTGGCTTTACAGGAATTGCTTTTGCTATGATGGCGAAAGGCCCTATCGGGGCAATTGTTCCGGCCTCAGCTATTGGGGTTCATCTTTTTTACCGGCGGGATTGGAAAAAGCTTTTTAATTGGAAATGGCTGGCAGGAATAACCTGGGGCCTGTTATTAATGGCTCCCATGTTATGGGGCCTGTATGAACAATACGGGGGATATGGGCCTAAGTTTTTTTTCTGGATTCAAAGCTTCGGTCGCATTACCGGTGTGAATACATGGGAAAATAATACGGGATATTTTTTTTTCGTCCACACTTTTTTGTGGGCATTTCTGCCATGGTCACCCCTGACTGTGGTAGCTTTATTTTCGAAAATTACTGAACTGTTTAAGACACATTTTGTAAAGAATACTTCTTTAGAGTTATTTTCATTTGGTGGATTTTTATTACCCTTTTTTGCTTTGTCTTTTTCCCATTATAAATTGCCTCATTACATCTTTATTCTTTTTCCCTATGCTGCAATTATGTGCGGCAATTTTTTATATGGAGCTTCCCTAAATCAGGTAAGAACATTCCGCATTCTTTTTCCCTTCCAATATATTATTATGCTGTTATTATGGATTTCAGTAATCATTTTATGCATCTATATTTTCCCGATTGAAAATGCTTTTAAATGGGCCATTTTAGCTTTTATTTTAGCATATATAATATACTGTTGGCGAGGTACAGAAAATAACCGGCATAAATTTATTGTTGTTTCTGCATTAACGATGGTAGCAATAAATTTTATTCTTAATGCGCACATCTATCCTGCACTACTTAAGTACCAGTCAGGAAGTATGCTTGCGAAAATTGCAGTCGCAAAAAAAATTCCGGATAATAGTTTGGTTTTTTATAAAGATGAAATTAATTCCTTCGAATTTTACTATGGGTCAATTATTCCTGTTATAACTGCGGAAGAATTAAAAAATAAAATTGAAAGGAAGCAAAGTTGCTGGATATTGGGAAATGATGATTTAATAGAGAGTTTGAAGGAAAATAATACTATTCCATCGACTAAAATAGAAGTAAATGATTTTCCTATTACAAAGTTGAATTTTTATTTTCTTAATCCGTCAAAGCGACAAACTCAACTTAGAAAAAAATATCTGGTTGCTATCATGTAATTTATCAGTTAATGCAGCAACCATCATATTGCTAAAAGATTGATCAGGCTTTTCAGTAGAATATTTTTTTAAAATACCTTTGAATGCAGATTTAATTATGAATTCATTCTATTGCCGCTCCTTTTGTTGTTTGCTCTATTTTCTTGGTACCTCTTATAGTGTCTGGTGTCAGCAACTGGCTTTCTCCGCTCCCCAGAAAATTACTGCAGGTAATGCCCAGGTTGAAATACTGGGTCGGAATTCGCAGGGTACACTCATCCGTGAAAAAACAAAATCAGATGATGTTATTGCGGCATATTTTGACGACCTGCAATTTCGATGGAAAAAAAACCTGCCCCGAAAGGAACGAAATGCAGACATCCAAAAAATTCTCATCGATAATGATTCACTTATCTTCTTTTATACGGTACCAATCAAAAATGATTTAATTCTTAAAGCATTTAAGACAAATGCAAGGCTGGAATCATACGGAGCTTCCGTTATTTGTGATACAGTTACTTCATCCTTTGTAAATGGTATTCCTAGATTGCAATTTACGGTTACACCTGACAGGCAGAAAATATTAATTTACTATGATACACCTGTTTTTCGTGATAATAAGCTGCTTTACGGTTTATGCTTAAGCAACAGCTTAAAGAAACTCTGGAAAATAAAAATAAAGGTAAAGGCAGTCGAAGCCCCTGATCTGATAGATGCTATTGTAGATTCTGCAGGGAATGGATTTTATGTAGTAGGTGACATGAACATCAAAAGCTTTAACAATGATTTCCCATATTCTACTTTAAACCTGATTTGTGTTCGTGGCAATGCGGATAGGGTAGATCAGTATGTATTGAATCAAAAAGATCAATTCCTGGGTGAGTGTAAGGCAAAACTTGATGCAGAAAGAAAAAATGTGGTACTTACAGGATTATATTCAAATAACGAAGGCAATGAATCAAACGGAGTTTACTACTTTATATTCAACCTTAAGAATGACAGTTTAATAGCTAAAAGCCTCGAACCATATAATGAAGATTTTCTCATTCAGCTTACCGGGAATAATCCACCCCATAAAAATGATGGATTTTTTAATTTTAAACCCGTAGACCTAATAGTTAAAAGGGATGGAGGCGCCATCTTTATTTCGGAATCACAGTCCGTTTCTTCGGAAACCTATAATAACACCGCATATAACGGATTCGGATTTTCTACAGGTTTCACAGTTAATTATTATCATTATGACGACCTGGCGGTTTATTCATTTTCTTCAGGCGGAGTTTTAGAATGGAAACAGATTTTACATAAAACACAAACGTCAGAAGGCGACGGAGGCTTTTATTCATCGTTTATAACTCTGATTGGGCCAGATAAACTATATTTTGTTTATAATGATATTGAGAATGGCCAAACGAGTGTATCTTCCTATAGCCTCACCATAAAAGGAGATCAAGCCAGATCTGACATTTTTAGTGCAGACAGAAAGGGCGTAATGATTATACCACAGTCATCCAGGCAAGTTTCTCCCTTCGACATTATTTTGCCTAGTATAAAAAGAAACTATTTGCAATTTGTAAAAATCAGTTTTTAAACGCAGGACAACTTGATAAGCATTTTTAGATCCTATCATCCTGCTGTTATCTTCCTGCTGCTGGTTTATACTATATTTTTTCGGTTAATCCTTTTTAAGGAAACTGTTCACTTACAGCCGGAGCAGGAATCTGAAATGATGACAGGGTTTTTATATGAAACATTGAATCAACTGCTTGTCAACCGAGCATGGTTATTCCATATTACTGCAATAATGGTTACTTTCCTTCAGGCTCTTTATTTTAATTATATAGTTAACTATTATCGTATTTTATCGAAGCCGTCTTACTTGCCTGCCCTTTCTTACATTCTCATATCCTCTCTTTTTTCGGAATTCCTTTACCTGACGCCCGCATTATTGGCCAACCTGTTTTTACTGCTGGCTTTTTCTAAGATGTTTTCTTCCTATAAAAAAGAGAACGCGCTCAGTATCATCTTTGATGCAGCGTTTTATATTTCAATTGCTTCCCTGATTTTTTTTCCATATCTGGTTTTTATCTTTTTTATTATTATTCCAATACTTATATACCGTCCATTTAATTTAAGAGAGTTGATTATCCCTTTTGTGGGGCTGCTCATTCCATATTATTTTTTGGGAGTATATTTTTTTTGGGAAAATAGATTGAATGAGTTTCTTCATTCATTAATGATATCTGAATTGCGTTTCAGTCCGGATGTATTGGAAAAAAGTATTCGAATTTTAACGGAAAGCATACCTGTATTGTTCGTAATGGTCTGGTCGGCCCTCTTTATTCAGGCGAACTTGTTTAAAATGGTAGTTCAGGTAAGGATTTATCTTATGCTGTTCATAATCTTTTTTTTAATAGGCATCTTTAGTCTGGCTATTCATTTTAATGGGGAAATAGACCACTTCATCTGGATTATAATTCCTGCAGGCATTGCTTTCGCGTTATTTTTTACAGAATATAAGAAGCGGATTGTACCTGAAATCCTTCATTTATTTTTAATTTTAGCGATCCTGTTTTTTCAATATTATAAGGGAATTGTATTGTAGAAAGTTAACAATGTTCAGTTTCCGGGTTCGTTATACATTTCTAAAGTAGATTTAAAATAATGTGACATGAAATTTGGAGTAGTCACTTTTCCTGGATCCAATTGTGATCGTGATTTAATTTACGTGCTTGAGGAAGTGCTGAAACAACAGGTTACAGTATTATGGCATAAGGATAAAGACTTAGATAATTTCGATCTTCACGATTGTATTATGTTACCGGGAGGATTTTCCTACGGAGATTATTTAAGAAGTGGAGCCATTGCCCGCTTTTCACCAATTATGAGACCGCTTAAGGAATTTGCAAGCCAGGGAGGATTTGTCTGGGGCATTTGTAATGGATTTCAAATTTTATGCGAGGCTGGACTACTGCCCGGGGCGTTGATGAGAAATATTTACCAGAAATTTATTTGTGATAATAGTTATATAACGCCAACAACTACCGATTCTGCTGTTACTCATTTATTAGAATCAGAAAAACCTTATAAAATCCCGATTGCTCACGCAGAGGGAAGATATTTTGCTGATAACGTAACAATAGAACGCCTGAAAAAAAACGGGCAAATCATTTTTCAATATTGTAATAAAAAAGGTTTCATTAATCCTGAATCTAATATCAATGGCTCAATAATGAATATTGCAGGTATTTGTAATGAATCAAGAAATGTTTTTGGCATGATGCCACATCCCGAACGTGCTTCAGAAGAAGTGCTCGGTAATATTGATGGCAGGCTCATTTTTGAATCATTTCTTCAATTTATATCCGAAGAAGTTAATGTAATTGATAATTCATTTCAATAAAATGAAAATAATTGAAAAGCTTCTTGATAGTCCGGTATACTATAAAATCAGGCTGAAATGAAAAAAGCCACGGAGGTTATTTTGTTTTTTCTGCTGTTTTTACATGTAACGAACAGTTTTAGCCAGATACTTACACCGGTTAAAATAAATTCTTCGGTAAAGGATCTGGGCAATGGCGAGTATCAACTGATTTTTGAAGCAAAAATAGAAGATGGCTGGCATTTATATTCTCATTTTGTCCCTGAAGGGGGCCCTATTCCTGCCTCAGTCAATTTTGAAAATAGAAAAGGATTTCAGATTGGTAAATTCTCTGAAGAAGGGGAAAAGATTCAGAAAAATGAGCCACTGTTTGGTATGGATCTGGTATGGTATGAAGGTAAAGCAGTATTTAAACAAAAAATTAAGGTCAATTCAGCCACTGCTAATGTCAAAGGATATTTTGAATATGGCATCTGTAATGACCGTTCATGCCTTCCTCCTTCTGACGTAGAGTTTGATTATAAGCTAAAAGGTGTCGTTCTATCTAAAAGTGATTCAGGAAAAACTGCAATAGCCGTTCCCGAAACCTCTAAAATAAAAGAGGTTAATGTAGACATTAAAGGAACTACTGCGGCTTCAGTGGCGGATACTTCACAAAAAATTTCTTCTGTTATTTCAACTACCGGAAAGCAGGTCAATATAAATCCTATTGGATGGTGGAAGATTTTCATAGGGGGATTTGGTGGTGGCCTGCTTGCATTGCTTACCCCCTGTGTATTTCCTATGATCCCGCTTACGGTAAGTTTTTTTACTAAGAAAAATCATAATCGTAAAAAAGCAATTATAGGGGCATTAACTTATGCGTTTTCTATAATTATTATTTATGTCGCCCTAGGCTTTATTGTTACCAAGCTTTTAGGTTCTGATGCATTAAATCAACTGGCAAGTAACGGCATTTTTAATGTTACCTTCTTTATAATCTTTGTCATTTTCGCAATTTCCTTTTTTGGTGCCTTTGAAATAACCCTGCCCAGTGCTTGGGTAAACCGATCAGAAACAATGTCGGATCGCGAAGGAATGATCGGAATATTTTTTATGGCATTTACTTTGGCCCTGGTGTCTTTCTCGTGCACAGGCCCTATTATCGGCACCTTGCTGGTACAGGCTGCGGTAGGAGGAAACAGTGCGGGGCCTCTTTTAGGGATGGCTGGCTTCGCCATCGCGCTGGCTTTGCCATTCGGGCTGTTTGCAATGTTTCCCGGTTGGTTGAAGTCTTTGCCCCGGTCTGGTGGATGGTTAAACACGGTTAAAGTAACTCTCGGCTTTCTCGAATTGGCTTTAGCCTTAAAATTCCTATCAAATGTTGATTTAGCCTATCACTGGGGTATTCTAGACCGTGAAGTATTTTTAGTCTTATGGATTACTATTTTCTCCATGCTGGGTTTTTACCTTTTAGGCTACATTCGCTTTGCTCACGATACGGAGATGAGCCATGTTTCTATTTCCCGACTATTTGCTTCTCTTTTGTGCTTTGCTTTCTCAATCTATATGTTGCCAGGTTTGTGGGGTCATCCATTACTTGCAATAAGTGCTTTTGCGCCACCCCAATCTACACTTGATTTCGATTTATCTAAGCTAGTTGAAGCGCAGGACAATTCACAAGTATCGCTGCAAAGCGATGAGAAAAAGCAGTATTCTTCGATTTTTCATTGTCCCCATGGCATAGATTGTTATTTTGATTATGATGAAGGGCTTTCGGCCGCAAGAGCTATGAATAAACCTGTAATGCTTGATTTTACAGGATGGAGCTGCGTCAATTGCCGTAAAATGGAGACTTCTGTCTGGAGTAATCCTGAAGTTCTTCAGCGATTGAAAAATGATTATGTGCTCATCTCTATGTACGTTGACGATAAAACAGCATTACCTGATTCAAGCCAATATATTTCTCCTTTCAGCGGAAAAAAAATAAAAACCCTTGGTAATAAATATAGTGATGTTCAGGCAACACAGTTCGGAACCAACTCTCAACCTTATTATGTTTTGGTTGATCCTTTTATAATACAGAAAGCACCACCAATGTTATTAAATCAACCGAGAGCATTTGATCTGGATGTTAAAAGTTACATTAACTTTCTGGATAAAGGGCTTCATGATTTTAAATTAAGACGTAATTCCTGATTCAGAACAGACTTTCCTAACCAAAACAGGATACCATACAACCATTTTTATGTTTTAGACGTCTCCAATCAAAGGCTACATTACTTTTCGTGCACAATTTATAAAGCTTCAAACATTTTTTCACCAAACAAAAAAGGCGTATGAGTAAAACTCTTCGATTTTTAATGCTGATACTTGCCGTAATAACCTGGCACGTATCCTATGCACAAACCCGTACCATTACAGGCACCGTTAAAGACAATAAAGGAGAACCGGTTATCGGCGCTTCCGTAATTGTAAAAGGCACAAGCCAAGGTACCTATACTGATGTAGACGGGAACTACAACATTACTGTTCCAGCCAAT
Source organism: Chitinophagales bacterium (assembly GCA_013816805.1). Classification (NCBI taxonomy): domain Bacteria; kingdom Pseudomonadati; phylum Bacteroidota; class Chitinophagia; order Chitinophagales; species Chitinophagales bacterium. The sequence goes on from JACDDS010000021.1 coordinate 24,568, forward strand.
TCCAATATTCTTGTATTTAAATATCTTGGATACAAAAACAATGAAATGGTAATTGGCAGCACAAATGCCGTTAATTCTACTTTGCAGGAAGACGTATTGGGATTAGATGAAGTAGTAGTAACGGCGCTTGGAATAAGCCGGCAAAAGAAAGCATTAGCCTATGCTACCCAGGAAATAGGTAGTGATCAATTGGGAAATACCGGTTCTGGAAATGTACTGCATGATCTGAATGGAAAAGCAGCCGGTTTAACGGTTATTAATAGCAATGGCGATCCAGGAAGCGGTACTTACATACGCTTGCGTGGTGTTACTTCTTTAACAGGTAATAATCAGCCACTTATTATTGTAGATGGTATACCTATTGATAACTCCATTAACAATTACGATCCAACAGGTGCGGGATTTCAAGCTTCCGGAGCGGCTGGAAATACCACGGGTGGTACTTCCCCCTCTAACCGCGCAACCGATATTAATCCGGACGATATAGCTTCTGTAACTGTATTAAAGGGCCCTGCAGCAACCGCTTTATATGGTATTCAAGCTGCGAGTGGTGCTCTTGTAATTACTACCAAAAGAGGAGGGCAGGGTGCTCATAAAGGTGCTAATATTAGCTTTACTTCCAGCTTTGGCATTAATAAGGTTAACCGGTTGCCACCGTTGCAAAATCAATATACGCAAGGGTCGAAGGGCATTTATGCGGGTCCTGATAAGACTGGCTTAGGAGGTATAATCCTTTCCAGCTCAGTAGCAGCTGGAAGAAGGACTACCTGGGGTCCAAAGATAGATACCCTTTCCTGGGATGGAATGCCTTACCTGTATGACGTAAATGGAAGAGTAGTTAGCTCCTCAGACCCTACTGCAGCCTATAAGGTAACTCCTTATGATAATGAACATAACTTTTTTGTGGATGGAACTTCACTAGATAATAATTTAGCAGTTTCAGGAGGAAATGATAAATCAGGATATAGAGTTTCCATAGGAAATAATCATCAAACAGGAGTAGTTCCCAAAACATTTGCTGACAAAACAACCCTTAGCTTAAATGGCCAGGCTTCGGTAATTAACAAATTAAATGTTTCCGGAGGAGTTACTTATATTAGATCCCGTGATAATAAAGCGCAGCAAGGATCAAATGTTTCAGGTATTATGCTTGGGCTGTTACGTACTCCCCCAACATTTGATAATGCAATGGGTAGTTTGGATCCGGCTAATGATCCTAGATCCTACTTATTACCAAATGCTAACGGAGATATAGCTTTCCCTAATGGCCAGCAACGTGACTACAGGGGCGGACCGGGCTATGATAATCCTTACTGGACCGTAAACCGTAATATTTTCAATGAAGATCTAAATCGTGTATATGGATTCGGACAGGTGGATTATAATGCTTTTTCATGGGCTAGTTTAACTTATAGGATAGGAGGAGATGCTTATTCCCAGAGCAATAGAAATGGATATGATATACAATCAAATTCGTTTCCTGAAGGCTCTCTTTTCCAGGATGATTATTTTAATCAGCAATACAATTCGGATTTGATATTGAATCTCCATAAAGACTTCAGCGATAAGTTTAATGCATCATTGATTTTAGGGCATAACTACTTTGTTACTATTTCTTCTGAGCATTGGGCACAAGGAGATGGATTTGTTTTCCAGAATTTCTTCGATATGTCAAATGCTTCTACCTATTTAGCTCACCGTGCTGATACCAGGAAAAAAACCATGGCATTTTATGGCGATCTTAATTTAGGTATTGCAGATCAGCTCTTTATAGAACTTACCGGCAGAAATGAGGTTTCATCAACACTTCCAGGAAAGAACAATAATTTCTTCTTTCCTTCTGCAAATATAGGTTGGGTGTTTACAGATGCTTTAGGTTTATCAACGAGCGAAACTTTTGGTTATGGTAAACTGAGAGCGTCTGCCGCCAGGGTAGGTAAAGATCCTTTACCTTTTTCATTGCAGACCTACTATACATCCGCAACAATATTTGATGGGTTTACTTCCGGAATAACTTTTCCCTTTAACAGTATTCCAGGATATCAGCTTGCAAATGGAACTAATGTTATTGGTAATCCTAATTTAAAACCTGAGTTTACCAATTCTTATGAAGGCGGATTAGACCTGTCATTTTTTAAAAACAGGTTGTCTTTTAATGGAACCTATTATTATTCCAAAACAACGGGTCAGATATTTACCGTTCCAATCGCACCTTCTACCGGCTTTGCAGCAGCTTTGCTGAATGCAGGCGAAATAAGAAACCAGGGAGTTGAGCTAACCTTAGGTATAACACCTGTTAAAACGAAAGGTGGTTTTCAATGGGATTTAACTTTTAACTGGAGCACGAACAAAAGTAAGGTTGTTAGTTTAGCCACTGGAGTGGATAACTTATTCTTAGGAGGATTTCAAAATGGAGCTGTATATGCTGTAGTTGGAAAGCCTTATGGACAAATATTTGGACCTGCATTCGTTAAAAGTACAGATGGTCAGTTAATTATTGATGATAATCCCGAAAATGCCGGATTTGGATACGGTGATCCGATTCCTGGATCCCAAAATACAGTATTGGGAGATGTGAATCCGGATTGGATTGGTTCCGGTATTAGTTCTTTCTCGTTTAAAGGTTTTGCGTTGTCTTTTCAGGTTGATATAAGACAAGGTGGTGACGTGTGGAATGGAACACGGGGTGCTTTAGATTATTTTGGGACGGGAGCTGAAACCGCAAATCGGGGCACCACAACTGTTTTTCAGGGTCTTTTAGGCCACCTCGATGCTACAGGAAATGTTGTGCATTTTGCAGCGGATGGCTCTGAGGTAGCTGGCCCTGGAGGTGCAAATACAACCACCACTACATTAGATCAGTTTTACTGGCAGAATATCGGAAGCAGCTTTATCGGTCCTGCAGAACCTAGTGTTGAAGATGGATCTTATGTAAAGCTTCGTGAAGTGAGTATCGGTTACGCACTTCCAAGTAAAATGACCTCTACCATAGGTTTGAGCAGCCTTTCCTTTGCATTGTTTGGAAGTAATTTCATACTGCATACTGATTACCAGGGTGTTGATCCTGAAACCAGTTTGGTAGGACCTGCAAATGGTCAGGGCCTGGATTATTTTAATAATCCTGGCGTAAAAACATTTGGAGTAAGGTTGAATTTAGGTCTATAATCAATTCAAACAAAAAAGAACACAATGAAAAAATACAATATAATTTTACTGAGCTCGCTGGTAGTTGTAGTGTTGTTCAGTGTATCCTGTAAAAAGTCTTTTTTTACGGATGCAAATATTAACCCTAATGCTCCACCAACCGTTACGGAAACATATATTCTGGGTCCCGTTGAAACATCGATTGCTTATGCAATAGGGGGTGATATGTCAAGATTTACTTCAATAATAACACAGCAAACGTTTGGTTTTTCAAGGCAGTCTGCTGCTTATCAGACTTATATCTTTACGGAGCAGGATTTTGATAATTTATGGGCACTTCTTTATGAAAATTGCATGTATAATACGGATACTCTTATCAGCCAGGCTGACAAAAATGGTAACAATGCATATGCCGGCATAGGCAGAATGCTGCTTGCTTACACCTTGCAAATGACAGTTGATATGTGGGGTGATATTCCTTATTCCCAGGCATTTCAAGGCTTGCAGAATTTAACGCCAACCTTTGATAAAGGCCAGGATGTTTATAATAATATACTTCTGTTGGTTGATGCTGGTATAGCAAATCTAAATAATGCCGAACCAGGCGTTTTGCTTCCCGGAGCGGAGGATAATATTTATGGAGGGGATCCTGCAAAATGGATTTTATTTGGACATGCTATTAAGGCACGGATATATATACATCAAAGCAAGAACAACCCTGCGATGGCACAAGCGGCATTAGATGAGGCAAATCAATCTTTTACCAGTAATGCCGATAACGCCACGTTTGCTTTCGGTATTACTGAAACGAATGCAAATCCTATTTATCAGTTTAATGAGCAAAGAGCCGATATTGCTTTTGATATTAGTACGCTTGCTGATACTCTTTTAGCGGATAACGATCCCCGGTATAGTGTTTATGTCAATCCTGATTTTACTGATATAAATGGAGTAGGATTGGGTGATTTCTTTGGAAGCATCAATTCAGGCGTTGATTTAATAACTTATGATGAAATGGAGTTTGTAAAAGCCGAAGCATCACTTAGGTCAACCAGTGATTTTACAAATGCAGATAGCGCATATCGAAACGCCATTCGTGCGAATTTTCAGAAATATGCAATTGATGATTCTTCTACATCGGCTTATGTTTCCGCAAATCCTATATCTACTACATCCGCTGACGCTAGTTTAGCTACTATTGGGGTTCAGGAATGGATAGCTCTTTATCTTAATCCGGAGGAATTCACTACATGGAGAAGACTTAATTCTCCAAATTTAGAATCACAGGGAAATTCAGCAATTCCAAGACGGTTTTTATATCCTCAAGCAGAGCGTTCTTATAATGGTGCTAATGCTCCGCAAGCAACTTTGCTTACTCCCCTTATTTTTTGGGATACGCCTTAACGTTTGCTTAAGTTAAATAAGAAGCTGTCTGATATCAGGCAGCTTCTTTTTTTCATACCAATACCAGGCGATAATGAATCTTGCCTTAGATTTTGGAAATTCTTTCACTAAGCTGGGTATTTTCGAAAGAAATAATCTTATTTTTTTTCAGTCATATAAGAACTTATCAGTAAGAAATCTTCATGAGGTATTAAAAAGGTTTCCGATAAAGACAGCTATTATCTCGTCAGTAGTAGAGGATAGTGCCAAAATTGAAAAATACTTGCGGCGCTTGTATCATGTTGTAGAAATGAAATCTGACATTCCCCTTCCACTTGAAAATCTATATGAAACACCTGGTACTCTGGGCGCTGACCGGATTGCAGGTATCGTTGGTGGTTATGCTCTTTTCCCGAAAAACAATATTTTAGTAATCAATGCGGGAACCTGCATTACCTATGATATTGCAATTGCAAATAAGGGTTACCTGGGGGGAAATATAACACCGGGCATAGACATGCAATTAAAAGCGCTTCATACTTTCACACAGCGTCTGCCGTTAGTCAAAAAGCAATTTTCTGAAGACTTGCTGGGAAAAAGCACTTCTTCTTCAATTTTAACAGGCGTTATGAAAGGTACAGTTTTAGAAATGGAAGGATTTATAAAGGCTTACAAAAAGGATTATATCGCTTTAAAAGTTTTGCTTTCAGGTGGTGATGCTTTAATGTTTGAAACCCAGCTTAAAACGAAGATATTTGCAGTACCAAATTTAGTGCTTTTCGGCATTAATAAAATCCTGACAATGAATGAACCTGACTAAATGTGCCCTCTTTATAATTGCTTTGTTAGGTTGTGGCCTGAACCTTAAAGCGCAGCAAAATTTACCTTATTCGCGCTATGGTATTGGTACTTTAAGTGAGCCTGACCCGGCTAGTTTAAAAGGTTGGGGAGATCTTACTGCTCCTTCCCATAATCCTTCAGCTATAAATTTAGGAAATCCTGCATCTTATAGTGCGCTTAAAATAACCACCTTTGAAGCAGGAATTTTTGGCAGTTTAATTACTATCGGCGATAAGGATTCCAGTCAAACCTTTGGAGATGGTTCAGTATCCAACTTTGCACTTGGATTTCCGGTTATAAGAAATAAATTAGGAATTTGTCTTGGTATTACCCCATTCAGCCGGGTTAACTATAACATCATTCAAAAAAATGACAGTGTACCCGGATTAGGTCAAACGGGAAATAGCTTTCAGGGAAGTGGGGGACTTTATCGTTTTTTTTTAGGTAGTGGTATTAAATACAAAAACCTGGCAGCAGGTTTAAATATTGCATGGGTTTTTGGAACAGATAATTATACTGATATTTTAGTTTTTGAGGATACTGTAAATGCTTTGAGCACAAAAAAGGTTGAACAGCGCGTTTTGGGAGGTTTCCTTCTTGATGCTGGTTTACAGTATAGAGTTCCTCTGCAGAACGGCTTTTCTTTTGATTTGGGCTTGCAGGGAAATTTTAAAACTAATATTTCATCCAGGAGAAATTTAGTTTACCAGCGGCTGCATTATTCTTTACTTAGCGGAGAACAAATAATTGATACTGTGTTTAATAGTCCAGATTCAAGCGGAAAAACAACATTACCTGCATCTTTTTCAGGCGGAGTTATTTTCAGGAATGAGAATCATTTTTCTGTTGGGGTAAATTATCGGTTTACAGCCTGGGATCAATACAGGTTTTTTGAACAGAAAGATATTACCATTAATAATTGGAATTTAAGTATCGGTACTGAATGGATACCCAATTATAAGGCGTATAATAATTACTTAAATATAATAAGCTATCGTACAGGCTTACGATATGGTAAAGATTATATTCAGTTTAATCAAAAGGATCTGCCGCAATATGGTGTTAGTGTTGGTCTGGGGCTTCCATTAAAGCGGACTATTTCCCAGATCTCGCTCTCCGGGCAGTGGTTACATACAGGACATACTTCAGATAATCCTGTATCAATTAATACCTATCGTCTTACCCTTGGGCTCACCCTTAATGATGTATGGTTTTTAAAGCGAAGATTTGATTAAGCAGCAGTTGGATCAATTTTATCTAAAATTCGGTTTTGGTCGATCCAGGGATAATAAATTTTATGTTTTAATAATCATTTGTTTTTCATTTATTTTATTAGGCTTGCTTTCCTCCTGCGAGAATGACATGGCCGTTGTTAAAAAAATTGCTTCGCAAAAAGAAGCCTCAGCGGAAACAGGAAAAGATGTAGAAGTATTATACAGTGACCAGGGGAAAATAAAAGCAAAACTCCGGGCTCCCACTTTAAGCAGGTTTCATGTAAAGGATTCTTACACAGAAATGCCTGACGGCCTCAAGCTGTTATTTTTTGATGCTGATGGTAAAGTAAACAGTCAGTTAACTGCAGGATATGGCATATCGTATGATAAATCAAGCCAGATGATAGCCCGGAATAATGTCGAGGCAATAAATATTTACGGTGATAAATTAAATACTGAAGAGCTGATCTGGAATCAGCAAACACAAAAAATATCTTCTGATAAATTTGTAAAAATTACCACAAAGGACGAAATCATATTCGGAGATGGTTTTGAATCCAATCAGGATTTAACAAACTATACTATCAGGAAAATCAGGGGAACTATAAGACTGAATCAGGATCTATCCGTACCTGCTGATAGCAGTCATCAATAATATCAAATTGAAGTTAAACTTAAATTGGTTGAAAGTGCTGTATCCCGTAAGGGAATTGGAGCAACGGTACGTTAGTACCTGATTCTATGACATTTAAATGCAGTCTTCATTTGGATATTCCCTTTCAAAAACCTTATTTTGCACTTCCTTTTTATTTTAAAATTAATAGATTAAATGGCAATTATATCTAAGATTAGAAACCGGCTGGGTCCTATTATTGTCATTGTAATTGGTTTGGCATTAGGAGTATTTGTTCTCGAAACTGCCCTCAATTCCAATTCTTCCTTATTAAAAGGAAATAAAGACATAGTGGGTGTAGTGGATGGAAACGAAATTCATTACCGGGATTTTCAAAATAAGGTGGATACCGCGCTTAATAGCTATAAGCAGCAAACAAACCAGAATTCACTGGATGATAATACTACCTATATGCTGCGCGATCAAACCTGGAATCAGATGGTGAATGATATGATAAATGGAGAAGAATTTCACAAGCTTGGTTTAACCATTTCCGTAAATGAATTAACTGATATGTTTATGGGAAAAGATCCTATTTCCGAAATCCGTAAACCATTTACAAATCCGCAAACAGGTACTTTTGATCCGCAGGCAGTAAAAAATTACATTAATAATCTTGATAAGCCACAGCAGGGAGATCAAACCCCTCCGGGCCAGCGCCGGGCTCAATGGGTAGCCTTTGAAAAAGCTGCCAAGCAGCAACGCATGGTTGAGAAGTACGCCAACCTTGTTAAAGGAGGTTTGTACATACCTAAGTGGCAGGCTCAGATGGATTATGATGAGAAAAACACCCATGCGGAGGTTAAATATGTAATGGTCCCTTACACTTCAATTTCAGACTCAGCTGTAAAAGTTACGGATGCCGATATACAGACTTATATAGATGCACATAAAGAGCAATTTAAGCAGGACGAAAATCGCAAATTGGAATATGTGATCTTTTCTGTGAAGCCTTCCTTACAGGATAGCGAAGAGGTAGTGAAACAAATTAATAATATTTATACAAAGCTTTCTTTGGCGCCTGACGATACGAACGATTTAAAGTTAAATGCCGACAATGGAATCGACAGGTTCTATTATTCAAAGGAAAATATTGCTTCAGCAAAGGTCAGGGATACACTTTTAAAGCTGAATATCGGATCTCTTATAGGTCCTTACTTTGAAGATGGTGCGTATAAAATTGTGAAATTATTGGATCGGCGTATGGTTCCTGACTCGGTAAGGGCTCGCCATATTTTAATACGTGTCGCGCAAGGGGTAGATTCTGCAGTTGCTCTTAAAAAGACGGATAGCTTATACCAGGCTTTAAAGAATGGAGCTTCCTTTGATTCACTGGCGATCAGGTTCTCTGATGATAAAGGTTCAGGGCAAAAAGGCGGGGATTTGGGTTATATGCAGCAGGGAAAAACCGTGAAGAATTTTAATAATTTTCTTTTCTTTCAGGGTAGGCAGGGAGAAGTAAATGTTATAAGGACCGAATTTGGGTATCATATTGTAGAAATATTAGATGCCAAAGATTTTCACCCGGCAGTTCAAATTGTGTTTATTACCCGTCCTTTGGAAGCAAGCTCAGAAACGGATAAATTGGCTTACGAACAGGCCACACAATTTGCCAGCAAGTACAATACGCGGCAATCTTTTGAAAAGGAAGTATCCTCAAAGCCATATACAAAGCAATTAGCCCCTAACGTACAGAAAAATGCTTACCAGTTACCCGGGCTTACTTCGGCCAGGGAAATTGTAAAATGGGGTTATTCAGCAAAAGTAGGGGAAGTATCACAGGTATTTTCATCAGATAATAATTATGTGGTAGCCCTTCTTACAGAAGTAAAGCCGGAAGGTACTATGAGCGTTCAGGATGCAAGGCAGCAAGTGCAACTAGCAGTGCTTAAAGAGAAAAAGGGTGCTCAAATCGCTGCTCAGCTTGCCGCATCAGGTACACTGAATGCAACTTTAGAATCTATTGCTACCAAGTTCAATCAACCGGTTAAAAGCATTTCGAATCTTGCTTTTGCAAATGCTTATGCCCAGGATTTAGGATTTGAGCCCAAAGTAGTAGGTGAAACTTTCGCATTAAAATCCAATACGGTTTCAAAACCAATACTTGGGGAATCAGGAGTTTTTGTTATTTCTGTTTCATCTCTAAATAAACCTACTCCTATAGCTGATTATAATTCTTACAAACAGCAAATCCTATCTTCCCTGCAGCCAAGGTTACAGTATGGATACGCTGAAGCTTTAAAAAAATCTATTAAAATACAAGATGACCGTTACCTGTTTTTCTAAGTTTAAAGTGTTTCTTTTATAGATACAATTCCAGTGTAATAATTCAATAAAATACTCAGAAATGAAAAGTGGGGTGGATATGAACTATCCACCTCTTCTTTTTTGTTAAATGTAAAAGCCATTAATGGAATCTTCAGATAAAATAATTAATAAAATTGCAGAAAGCGGACTGATTACTTTGGATCTGGAAGAAATGTATCCTTCAGAAGAGAAAGCAGCTTTTGATATTAAAGATTATCTGTTTATGGGATTAATCCTGAAAGAAAAAGATTTTAGAGAATCTCTAAAGAATTTGGATTGGCAAAAGTTTGAGAAAAAAAGCGTGGCTGTATTTTGTTCTGCAGATGCTGTAGTTCCCGTTTGGGCATATATGCTAGTTGGAATATATCTTCAGCCGGTGGCAAAGCGATTTTATTTTTGCAGTCAGGAAGATCTCGATGCAATGATATATTATGAGGAAATTGATAACATAGATGTCTCTTTATATCGTGATCAAAGGGTTATAATAAAAGGATGCAGCGATAAACCTGTTCCTCCGGCTGCTTATGTTGCCATTGCAAGAAAATTGCGCCCCGCTGTGAAAAGCTTAATGTATGGGGAGGCTTGTTCCAATGTACCTTTATATAAACAAAAAGTTCTGTAGGTATAAATCTGCTTTAATGAAAGAAGGTGTTTTAAGAAGGTTAAGGTGGATGCTTTTGATTGGAGCAGCTGGATTTGGAATTTTATTCTTTATTCAAAAGACTCAAAGCGCTCCGGATCCTGTTAAATATTCAAAAGAAAATGTTCTTTCCCCATTCGATAATAAAATTTATGCGATACAAATTCCTGATAGAATGGATTTTGCCGGAGAACCTGTGCCGCTGAGTAATACGGATGTAAAACAGCATTTAGACCGTGAATTGTTAATTAACGCTTACTGGCATTCACAAACTATATATATCTTAAAACAATACCCGCAGATGATATCTTACATTGAACCGATTTTAAAAAAGAATGGAATACCTCATGATTTTATTTATTTGTGCGTGGCGGAAAGCGGCTTACAATACAATGCAATGTCGCCGGATGGTGCATTAGGATTATGGCAATTTATGAAAACAACAGGGCAGAGATACGGATTAGAAATTTCAGCGGAAGTAGATGAGCGGTTGAGCTTTGAAAAATCTACGGAAGCAGCTTGCAGATATTTGTTGGATTCCAAACAGCGCCTGGGAAGCTGGACACTGGCTGCTGCAGCCTTTAATATGGGATTGGATGGTCTTTCTGAGGTTATTAGAAAGCAAAAGGTTAACAATTATTATGATCTGTATCTTAACCGTGAAACGTCCCGATACATATATCGGATTCTCGCATTGAAAGAAGTAATGAATAATCCTTCGCAATATGGCTTTAACCTTGAAGTTAATGACCTTTATAATCCTTATAAATATAAATCCGTAAAAGTTGATACAACTATAACAGACCTTGCAGCTTTTGCTCAAATGGAGAAAACAAATTATAAAATGTTACGCGTCCTTAATCCCTGGATTATCGGATATACTTTAACTAATACGGAGGGCAAATTGTATAATATTAAAATTCCAATTGCGGATTAACATTTAATTCGTCTGCTATTGCTTTGATACGTTATCTAAATCAATTATCGTCAGTTTTCTGAATAGGGATAACTGTCTTCTTTAATGAATCGGTAGCAATGGCAATAATGAAAGTTCATTTTAAATAGTGAATGTGGATAAAAAAATCTAAGCCAGCTTTCTGTATTCATCCTGAAAGCATTTACTTTGATCAACAGATATTCAAAGTGAGACTAAATGCTCAAAGCATTCTTTAAAAAAGATGAAACTGAAGCGGGTTGTGATGAAGCGGGTCGGGGATGCCTTGCCGGGCCTGTATTCGCCGCAGCAGTAATCCTTCCATCCTATTTTTCTCATCCATTGCTTAATGATTCAAAACAATTAAAAGAAAGCGATCGCTATTTTCTTCGTGATGTTGTAAAAGAAAATGCCATTGCTTATGCAGTCTCTTCAGTAAACCATAAGACAATTGATAAGATCAATATTCTGAATGCTTCCATACTCGCAATGCATAAGGCGTTAAAAGCATTGCAAAAAAAACCTTCCTCTATTATAGTGGATGGAAATCGCTTTAAGAAATATAAGAGAGTACCCCATACTTGCATTATCCAGGGAGATGCTCAGTTTGCATCCATTGCTGCTGCCAGTATTCTTGCAAAAACGTATCGTGATGATTATATGAGGCAGCTCCATGAAAAATTTCCTCATTACAACTGGAAACAAAATAAAGGATATCCTACGGATGAGCATCGGGATAAAATTACGGAGCATGGTGTTTCCGTTCATCATCGGCTTTCCTTTAATATTTTTGGATATCCAAAAGAAGACGAATTAGCCTGCTTAGAAGCTCAGTCCGATGAACAACCCTACTCCTAACATATGCCATTACAGAGTGCAAAGGAAAACCAGGCCTGCCGTATTTTTAGAGCTGGTTTTGTGAAGCAGGTGATTCCGATGACCCTCTACCGTACGGGGTGATAAGGATAACTGTTCAGCTATCTCACGATTTGACAACTCTTTACAGATGTATGTCAGCACTTCCTTTTCCCGGTCAGTCAACGGATAGGGTGCCGTCACTTTTTTGGGACAATAAGCTTTTATCAACCAGCCTTTTAAATAGTGCTTCCGACACCTCTCGGGAATAATAATGATGATCGTTTAATACAGTAGTAAGTGCTTCCTCAATTTCTTCACGGTCCGTATTCTTTAATAAATATGCGGATGCTCCATTGGCAAACATCTCGATCACAAACTCCTGGTCATCATAAAAAGTTAGCGCGATAATTTTTATGTGAGGATATAACTTTTTTACTGTTTTAGTTGCTTCTATGCCATTCATGCCCGGCATTTTTACATCCATAAAAATCAGATCCAATGATTCTTTCATGATCAGATCCAGAACTTCGAGCCCATTCTGGGCTTCTTTAATGGAGGAGATCTGGTTGATTGAATTCAGGATCGTGATTAATCCAGCTCTGAAAATTTTGTGATCATCTGCAATTAAAACCTTCAATGTATTTTGTTTCATATAATTCATATTATAAAAATTATTTATAAATATATAACTCGCTGAAATAGAATAAAAAATTTAATTATATTACATTATGTAATATAATCAGTTTCCGTTGGAATCAATTAGAAATTGATTTTTTTTATCTGCAACAAATATCTTCTGCAGTAAAAAATTAAACTTTACAAGCTATTTCCTGTCTGTTAAAATGAATAAAAAATCAGGAACATTTAATTTATTTATACATGGCTATAATTTGACTACAATTGCTTTAATTGAATAGTTTAAATTTGCTCCCTTCTTTAGATCAAAACCATTTTAACTCATTTGTATGAAGAATTTTCTCCTGTTTTGCCTTTTTACCTTATATACTTGTATATCATTTGCACAACAGCAGCCTGCAACATTGAATGATGTAATTAAGAAATACGGGGAACCAGGAACTACATCTCCCCACGTTTCCACAAGGGATAGTCGTCCGAATATTTTATTTATCATGCTTGATGATGCACGTTATGACTCATTCGGACCAGAAGATCCTATTCCTTTCTTTCCCACCCCGAACATCGACCGCATTGCTAACGAAGGAATAAATTTTAAGACTACTGTAGATGTGCTTTCTCTTTGTACGCCTGCCAGGGGCACATTTTTTACAGGATTATATCCCCATAAAAACGGCGCTACCAGTAACCCGGAAAATATAAAAAATAATCTGCCATGGATATCCTCTATTTTGAAATCTTCCGGATATTATACAGGCCTGTCAGGCAAATTGGGATTTGATGAAGACAGCGTTCGGGGTTTTGATAAATATCTTATCAGCACCCAGGAGAGTTACATTGATTCACGCTATAATTATAATGGACATCCTAATATTCATATCGCAGGCCACACCACCGACGTACTAACAAATTATGCTGAAGACATTATTGCTACCCGTCCTGTAGATCAGCCTTTCTTCCTTTATCTTGCTCATCGTGCGCCTCACGTTCCTTACATCCCCCGTCCGGAAGATGCGAACCTTTTTACAAACGATACAATGCCTTTCCCCCCTAATGATACCCCTTATGTAAAAAATTATCCTTCATATCTGTATCCTTTTAACCAGGCAGGGGATTCTATAGCCCAGGATACGGAATACCGTGGTTATTTCAGAATGCTGGCAGGTGTGGAATACAATACCGGAGTATTGCTGAATTATCTGGACAGTCTTGGATTACTGGATAATACTGTAATATTTTTCACTAGTGATAACGGAAATATTAAATCAGAACATCTTTTACAGGGAAAACAGTTACTATATGAAGAGTCAATTAAAATTCCGCTTTTCATACGCTATCCTGCCTGGTTTGCACCTGGTACAGTAATTACTAATCAGATTGCTGCAAACATTGATTTTGCGCCTACTTTAATGGATTTAGCAGGAGTTACCAATACTTATGGAATGGATGGAGTGTCTTTGCGAAAGCTTGCCAGCCAGGAGGTTATCCGGCACAATATAATGTGTGAAGTATTTCAGGAGAACGAAACTCCTTCTATGAGGGAGGCACGTACGATGGATTATACCCTTATTAAAAGCTTTTGTGACCAGGAGACGGAGGAATTTTTTGATCTGGTAAACGATCCCAGGGAAAATATTAATCTTATTAATGACCCTGCTTATCAATCCATAATTAAATATTACCGTTGCAAATTAGACAGCATGCGAGTAGCCTTAAAAGACTTTGGTATCGATACTATTATTTCCTGTAAGCTGAAATTTGAAGATACCAGTCATGTAGGCTTTTCAGACAATCCAGGTCCTATTCCTGCTTGTGTTGTTCCTGTATTTGACGCTGGCGATCCCTACAACCAAGGCGGTGGCAGCACTACCGGTATTGATAATATTCCAGTCGAAGAATCAGGAATATGGAATGTAACCGTTTTTAATTTATTAGGACAACCTGTGTTCAATGATAAACGCTTCTATAAGTTTCCACTCTCGGATCAATTAATCTATGTAGGTAATACTCCCCCTGGCATATATGTTATTTCATTTGAAAATCAGGGGCAGCATTTAGTGAGGAAGATTTTTTTGCAATAAAATCATATGTTATTTTTTGATGGAAAAAAAGGTGATTTCTCTTTGAACGGTTAGAAATTCATTCCATGTTTCCTCTATAATAGATGCAGCAGGTTTAATATCCTTTATTAATCCGCTTACCTGACCTATTTCTAATTCGCCTTCATCAAGGTCACCCTCAAACATTCCGCGCTTGGCTCGCGATCTGCCTAATAAAAGGCTCAGCTCTTCTTTGGATGAACCATTATCTTCAGCCGCTTGAATTTTATCATAAAATTTATTTTTTAATAACCGCACCGGCATCAATTTCTTCAAAGTAAGCACAGTGCTTCCTTCTTCGCTGTCAATAATTTTATTCTTAAACTTATGATGGCCACTTGCTTCAGTACTGGCGACAAAGCGGGACCCCATTTGAACACCTTCCGCCCCCAAAGCAAAGGCAGCCATCATGGCACGGCCCGTTGCAATACCACCAGCAGCTATTACAGGAATATTTACTGCTTTCTTTACCAGAGGAACTAAAACCATCGTAGTAGTTTCTTCACGACCATTGTGACCACCTGCCTCGAACCCTTCGGCAACCACTGCATCGCATCCGGCATCCTCCGCTTTCTTTGCAAACTTAGCACTCGATACCACATGCACTACCTTTATTCTATCTGTTTTTAATTGGGAAGTCCATGCTTTAGGATTGCCTGCAGAGGTAAAAACAATGGGTACATTTTCATCTCTGATAATTTTCATGTGCTGATCAATATCGGGGTACATTAAAGGAACATTCACTGCAAAAGGCTGTGAAGTCGCTGCTTTACATTTGCGGATATGGTGCTGAAGAATTTCCGGATACATTGAGCCTGATCCAATAATACCTAAGGCGCCTGCATTCGAGACGGCTGATGCAAGCTCCCAACCACTGCACCAAATCATTCCCGCCTGGTTAATAGGATATCTTATACCAAATAATTGTGTGATACGATTGTTCATTTTATGAAAATAAAAATATTGCAAATGACGTGCACATCCCTTTATATAGATTTCAGCCGGGTAATTATTAATTATTCAGACGGATAAACAATAAAGATGGCTCAGCGCATATCAATTTCTGTATCATCACCGAGATTAAGGGTCTGGCTTATACCTCTGATGGTAGTATCATTGCCTATCAATGAGTGGTGAAGCAGCACATCTTCTATAACTGAATAACTGCCTATAATCGAATCCCGGATAACGGATGAATCTATAGTTGTGTTTTCTCCAATGGTAACGCTGGGACCAACAATGCAGTTGCTAAGACGGCAATTTTCGGCAATGCTTACGGGATCTATAATAATAGAATTTTCAAAAAGCAATGAAGAAGAAAGAGAGTGCCCCATTTTTTTCAGAAGAATTGAATTTGTCTCCAGCAATGATTCTTTTCTGCCGCAATCGAACCAGTTATTGACTTTATATCCTTTAAATACAATACCTCTTTCAACCATACGCATTAGTGCATCTGTAAGCTGGATTTCCCCGCGCGTGAGTATCATATTTTTAATGTTATATTCCAATGCATCAAATAACTCTTTCGATTCGTTGATTTTATAAAGACCAACCAAAGCAAGATTTGATTTTGGGATTTGTGGCTTTTCGATCAGACGTATAATAGTGCCATTTTTTTCTACCATTTCCGCGACTCCAAAATCTCTTGGGTCATCAACTTTTTTTAAACATAAAATAGAATGGGGAGAATCCACAAGGTCTTTCATGTTTAAATCAAAAACACTGTCACCGAGAGCAATAAAGACCGGCTCATCAGGATCAACATGATTTCTTGCATGCCAGATAGCATGGCCGATTCCTTCGCGTATTACTTGCTCAACAAAAGTTGCATTGATGTGAGGATATTTTTTTTCAACGAAATCCCTGATTTTTTCTCCCAAATAGCCTATTATAAATATATAATTGGTAATTCCTGCAGCAATCATTTCATCAATGATAAATGCAAGTATTGGTTTTCCGGCTATCGGAATAAGTGCTTTTGGTTGCGTATAGGTGTGAGGCCGCAGCTTGGTTCCGGTTCCCGCAACTGGAATAATAGCTTTCATGAGAGGTGTTTCTCCGTGCTAAATGTACGAAACATCCGGATCAGGGATAGTTTACAGCTTTGCAAATGCATTTAGCTTATTTGAATTTTGTATTGAATTATATTATTATTACAAATAGCATTTGGTACCCTTGTAGCTAATCTTTATGAAACATGATTGGTTTCATAGAAATAGTTGCTACTATCGGGAAATGGTCTGAATATTCTTTACAAATGGTTTTATAATTATTTACAACAAATTGTTTATCTGTAAAGATGTAGTCGATACGATATATTTTCAGAATACCGGAGTAAGTTGGCCCAATCCCCCATCCGCCAGCTAAAAAGGCATCCTGTAAATTGCTGCTTATTATATGGTATGCAAAAGACACCGGCGTATCGTTAAAATCGCCGCACAGGATTACCGGGTAAGGGCTTTCTTTAACAGCAGTTTCGGTTTGGATTGCTTGTTTTTCGCGGAGAATAAATGCCTTCCTTAATTTCGCAACAATGGCTTCAGTTGGTCTAACCTGCAAATTCTGATTTGCGGATATATCTTCGAGATATTTATAGTCTTTATCTGATAGGTAAATTGATTGCAGGTGAATATTGAATACGCGAATAGTTGTATCATCTAATTTAATATCGGCATAACAGCATGAATTTTGGGTGGGCTTTTCAAACTCAATACTTCCTGTGCCTGCGATTGGATAATGGCTGAAAATTGCAATTCCCCATGCATCCACCATACGATGTTCATACGTTTTTTCAAAAAAATAATATTTAAAGCCAGCCTGATCCATCAGCATTTTAATAGTTTGAAAATTGCCTTTTGAAGAGGTATAAAATTCCTGAAAGCAAATTATATCGGGATTTTGCTCTTTTATCAGTTTTAAAATTTCGTTTAATGTTCCATTTTTTTTAGACCAGTGATAGAGGTCGAAATTGCGCACGTTATAACTCATCACTTTTAAGGGTGACGCTTTTGATCTTCCGGCTATAGAAGGAAAAGGAAGTGAAAAATATGTTTTCAACACAGGGAAAGTCAAAGAAATAGCAATAATGGAAATGAAACTATATTTAAACCGGACAATAATCCAAAAAAAAATAAAGAAAATATTGATAAAAATAAAGATTGGATAAGCCAGGCCAAAAAATGAAAATACCCACAGCCTGGAAGGATTGGCATATATACTTATTCCACCTGCTAACAAACCAGACGCAGCAATAAAATTTAAGAGTAAGATTATTTTTCTTAGGAAGGTCAACGTAATGACTTTAATTAGAAAAGAGTATAAGGCGATTTTCACGTCTCATATATTCTGAAAACTTATCAATTCCAGCGTAAGCTCCGGAAGGATTATTTATCTTCCTTGCTCACGTTAAATAAAAAATCTTTTTCTGATTTCGTCAGAGTATCATATCCTGACTGGGCAATTTTATCGAGTATAGTATCGAGCTGTTCTTGTTTTGATACAGAAACATTCTTCTTTTGCGGAGCGGAAGAATAAGTTTTCTTTTTAGAAGAGTGAACTATTTTTACAGGGGGTTTTTTATTAAAAAAATGTGTGAAGTAATCTATCAGCCAGTTTACGCCCTGTCCTAAATCCCTTCCCGATTGCAGTTGGCGTATGTAAACAAATCCAAAAAAAGCACCACCTAAATGTGCAATATGACCCCCGGGATTGGAGGTGGGTATGCTGATGATATCCAGCAGAATAAGCACCACAGCAATCCACTTTATTTTAACGGAGCCAAATAGTAAGAGGAACATGGTATAATCGGGCACCAATGTAGCTGCAGCAATCATAATTGCCATAACGCTTGCGGATGCTCCCCAGGCACGTGACTCTGCAATGGCATCGCTGAATACCGGGAATACCTGATAAGTAATGATAAAAAGAAGAGCCCCAAATAACCCGCCCATTATATAAAGCGGCAAAATTTTTCGGTTACCCAAAAATTCAGAAAGAATTTTGCCAAACCAATACAGCATAAGCATATTGAACAGTATGTGGGTAAATTCAAAATGAGTAAATGCATACGTAATTAGTGTCCACGGTTGATGCAGCAGCTGATTAAAATCAGCAGGAATTCCCAGGTAAAATCTTAAGGATTCAGGATTGAAACTTTTGCCTGCAAGGAAATATGGAATACTAATTATATTGACAGTAAGAAATACGACCACGTTTAGGGCGATCAATTGATATACCATGCGATCGCTTCGCTTAAAAGTTTGTTTTATCTCTGTCCAGATCGTATTGCTTCTCATCAGTAAAAATCAATTCTTCTGTTTCGGTTCCAGTATTTCACCAGTAAAAATCCTATTACTGCTCCGCCTATATGTGCAAAATGCGCCACATTATCCTGTGCCCCGCTAAAGCCCGCATATAATTCAAAAGCTGCATAGATAAATACAAAATATTTTGCCTTAACAGGTACAAAAAAATAAACATAAAGATAAGTATTCGGAAACAGCATTCCGAAAGCTACCAGCACTCCGAAAACAGCACCGGAAGCGCCGACAATAGGAATATCAGCATATATTTTTAAGATGCTGTAAGCAAGATCAACAGATTGCCGGGCAATAGAAGTATCTTTCGGAATCTGTTTCCATTGGTCAATAAAACTTTGAACAGCTCCGGAATTAAGTAAATAATCGTAGCGCGCAGTGAGCGTGGCGAAAGAAGCAATATCGGGGTGGAGGGCATATGTATCAATTGCGCTTTGCATATGGGAATATACAAACCAGGTAACTCCCAGATGCATTACAGCACCTCCTAATCCACATACAAAGTAGAAGATGAGGAAACGCTTTGGACCCCATACATTTTCCAATGCACTGCCAAACATCCAGAGTGCAAACATGTTGGAAAAAATATGCAGGAAGCTTCCGTGCATAAACATGTGACTAATTAGCTGGAATGGCTTAAATAGGCTTGATGAAAAAAAATGCAGCCCCAGTAAATTGACGAGATCAACACCATACTTTTGCTGTATTACCAGAGTTGTAAAAAACATAAGGACATTTATTATCAGTAAGTTTTTTACAATTACGGGCAGGATTTGAAACCGGGTGGGCCGAAAGTCAGACATGTCGCGAAGTTATAGGTTATCGTGAATAGGTTAATGTAAGCACGAATAGAATATTGGAAAACTCTTTTGGTAGCAACCATAATATTTTACGGCAATTTTTAACGTGGTAAATCATTAAAGCGCTGCGCGTTAGTAAATACTGCTATAAAAAAATCAGCCATATAAGAGCCAGAATGGGTAGCAGGATTGGAAAAGCATAGCTCCATATATATCGAAAAAAGGAGGGCATTTCCACACGCATGTCTTCAGCTATTGATTTTACTATAAAATTTGGTCCATTTCCTATATACGTTATAGCGCCGAAAAATACGGCGGCCATCGAAATAGCTTTGAGATAAATAATATACTCCGGATTTTGAGAGAAAAGATAAACCGAAGAATTGTCAGTAGCAGCGAGGTTAAAGTAGGACATTACTACGGTTAAAAAAGTGAGATATGCCGGTGCATTATCGAGAAAACTGGAGGCAATACCAGTGCTCCAGAAAATAATACCAGGATTAAAATATTCCGTACTCCTGTATTGATTTGTAAAATCAGAAAGAAATGTTAAGGCTGGAATCATTGTAAAAAATATCCCAAAAAATAAAAATCCTACCTCCAGAATGGGTTCCCAGTGAAACTTATTACGTACCAATATTTTTTTATCACAAAAGATATAACAGGCGAATAGAAGGACACCTTGTAAAATCTCACGCACAAAAGAATGACCATGAAATGAGGGCAGCCAGTGTATTTTTGCCGGATCCAGAAATACGGTTAGCATAATGAGAATTAGCCAAATAAGATTTTTTAAACCTTCAATTCTTAAGGTTCCGGTTCGCTTCTGAAAAGGCAAAACACTTTTTTTATTATTTCGAGAATCAAAAAAAATAAAAATGGTCAACAATAATCCCACAACAAATAACCATTGATAAAATATATTATGGATCATCCATTCAAATGGAATACCCCGAAGGTAACCGAGAAATAATGGTGGCCCCATAGGCGTGAGGCCGCCTCCGACATTGCTGACTAAAAAAATAAAAAATACAATCAGGTAAGGCTTAATACGGTGTTCGTTTAATTGTATAAATGGCCGGATCAGCAATATAGAGGCGCCGGTAGTACCTATAAAGTTTGCAAGAACAGCTCCTGTAAATAAGATTAAGGTGTTAACAAAAGGACTAGGCTTGAAATCCAGCTTAATGAATATACTCCCGGAAACGACAAATAAGGCACTCAGTAAGGATATAAAAGAAAAATAATCAAAGCCAGCGGTTTCTATATCATGAATATTTTTTTTAATAAAAATATAGTAACCTATTACCAGCGCACTTAAAAAAATGGATATGGATTTATAATTTCTCTTCCAGTATTTTGGAAAAGCAACCGGTCCTAAAGCAATTAATAATAGTAAAATGACGAAAGGTGAAACCATACTTTAGGTGGAATGCCTCAGATGAAAACAAGATCAAACATCAGAAAACCTAGTGCTACTTACCTATTTTCATAGGGTATAAAGAAAAGTCTTTCGACCTAAAGCCATTTTTAAATGATATCTAACCGGCATAGCTATATCATTCCATCCCTATAATAACATATTATAAGCAAGCCCCGATTAATTATATCGGCTTAACTTTGCGCGCCTAAATTTTTACAGTGGATAACAGGAGTACTGTCAACCGTCTTTCCGTTGGTCTTTTAATGATAACCATTGGAATCGTTTTCGGGGATATTGGCACTTCTCCGCTCTATGTCATGTCCGCTATTATAGGCGATAAAACCTTGAGCAAAGAGCTTATTTATGGAGGTGTTTCCTGCGTGTTCTGGACGCTTACATTAATTACCTCGATAAAATATGTACTGCTGGTGCTTCGGGCCGATAATAAGGGAGAGGGTGGAATTTTTGCTTTGTATGCTTTAGTGCGAAAGCGGGCTAAGTGGCTGGTAATCCCTGCTATTATCGGTGGTGCTACACTATTAGCTGATGGTATTATTACCCCGGCTATTTCTGTATCTTCTGCAGTGGAAGGATTGCGCGATATAAATGATAGCATTGAAACGGTGCCCATTGTATTGGTTTTAATTGCTATCCTGTTTATTTTTCAGCGTGCTGGTACTCGTATTGTTGGTGCTGCTTTCGGCCCTGTCATGTTTATATGGTTTCTCATTCTGGGATTATTTGGTTTTGAAAAAATTCTGGGTCACCTTCAGATTTTAGGTGCGATTAATCCGGTATATGCCATAGACCTTGTGGCGGAATACCCTAATGGATACTGGTTACTGGGTTCGGTATTTCTTTGTACTACGGGGGCTGAAGCTCTTTATTCAGATCTTGGTCATTGTGGAAAAATAAATATTCGCGTAAGCTGGGTCTTTGTTAAAATTTGTCTTCTGCTCAATTATTTCGGTCAGGCTGCCTGGCTGATGCAGTATCAGGGAATGCAACGTTCTGACCTTCCCGCTTCCAATCCATTTTATGGTATTATGCCTGATGGATTTCTTATTTATGGAATCATCTTAGCCACATTTGCTACCATCATTGCCAGCCAGGCAATGATAACCGGGGCTTATACATTGATTAATGAAGCGATGCGGCTCAACTTTTGGCCTAAAGTACGGGTCCGGCATCCTACGGACCAGCGTGGTCAATTGTACGTGCCTTCTATCAACTGGATATTGTTGGTCGGATGTATTGCAGTCGTTTTATTTTTCCGGGAATCGAAGAATATGGAAGCTGCTTATGGCCTTGCAATAAATATTACCCTTTTGGTTACCACTATTCTTATATGTGCATATGTCTATATCCGGAGAGGCTCGCTAACCATAGCTATAGCTATAGGTGTTGCTTATTTATTTATAGAAATTATATTCCTTATAGCTAATCTTATCAAATTTCCACACGGAGGATATATTGCAATCATTGCATCATTATCATTCTTTGTAGTCATGTTTGTGTGGTATAAAGGCAGAAGGATCAAGAATCGTTTTTTGGAATTTGGATCCATGAAAGACTTGCTGCCGAAATTGGTAGAGCTCAGTGAAGACCAGAGTGTTCCCAAGTATGCATCTCATGTCATTTTTTTAACGAGCGCCAACTATCCTTCCCAGATAGAATCGAAAGTATTGTTTTCTATTTTCAACAAGCAGCCGAAGCGTGCCGATACGTACTGGTTTGTTCATGTTGATGTGATAGATGAGCCTTATACAATGGAATATGAGATGGAAGTGCTGGAACCGAATTTGGTGTTCCGCATAGATTTCAGGTTAGGATTCCGAATGGAGCCACGGATCAATTTGTTTCTGCGCAAGGTTATTGAAGACATGGTAGAAAAGGGTGAGGTAGATATAACGAGCCGGTATGAATCGCTGAATAAATACCACCTGCCGGGTGATTTCCGGTTTGTAGTAATGGAGAAATTTCTCTCCTATGAGAATGAGCTGCCCTTCTTTGAAAAGATCATAATGGATATTTATTTCTTTTTAAAAAGGATTTCACTGTCTGAAGGAACAGAATTTGGCCTGGATACCAGTGCAGTAACCATAGAAAAGATTCCACTTATACTCACCCGGCCCCGGGAACTAAAATTAACAAGGGTAGAGGAAAATGGAGATATGTTAGAGAAAGCAGAAACCACAGTGGAACTATAATGATATTGTTCATAGCCAGAATCTTCAGCATGTAAAAATAAGTGTCGATAAAATTATAGTAAAGCTTAAATTGCCTTGTTAAAAAACCAACAATATCGATATCGCAATCTCTTATCTTCGTGAACGTAAATTTTTATTGTGGATAGCAGGAGTACTGTCAATCGCCTTTCGGCGGGTTTATTATTAATTACAATTGGTATTGTCTACGGCGATATAGGGACGTCTCCCCTATATGTGATGTCTGCCATTGTAGGCAACAGGGTGATAAGCAAAGAGCTTATTTATGGAGGGGTTTCCTGCGTATTCTGGACACTTACACTTATTATTTCTATTAAATATGTATTTCTGGTTCTTCGAGCCGATAATAAAGGGGAAGGAGGAGTCTTTGCCTTGTATGCTTTAGTGCGAAAACGTGCCAGGTGGCTGGTTATACCTGCTATGATCGGTGGATCTACACTGCTTGCTGATGGAATGATTACTCCTGCTATTTCTGTTTCCTCTGCTGTAGAGGGACTAAGAAATATTAATGAGGAAATTCAAACGGTTCCAATTGTTATTATTATAATAACCTCCTTATTTCTCTTCCAGCGGGCAGGAACCCGAATTGTGGGAAGCTTATTTGGGCCGTTTATGGTTATCTGGTTCCTGATGCTTGCTGTAATGGGTGTGAGCAAAATTGTTCATCATATTGAAATTTTTAAGGCTATTAACCCGATGTATGCCATTCAGTTACTCACTAATTATAAGGAGGGGTACTGGTTGCTCGGTGCCGTATTTTTATGTTCTACCGGTGCCGATGCTCTATATTCTGATTTGGGGCATTGCGGAAAAGTTAATATTCGTGTAAGCTGGATTTTTGTAAAAGTTTGCCTCCTGCTAAACTATTTCGGGCAGGCAGCCTGGCTGATGCAATACGAAGAGCTGAAAAGAACAGATATTCCGGTAGCCAACCCTTTCTATGGCATTGTACCGGATTGGTTCCTGCTACCTTCCATTGTTATTGCAACGTTTGCCGCCATTATTGCAAGCCAGGCCATGATTACAGGAGCTTTTACATTAATAAATGAAGCTATGCGACTTAATCTTTGGCCAAAGGTGCGAGTACGGTATCCCACAATTCAACGGGGCCAATTATATGTTCCCTCCATTAACTGGATACTATTAACAGGCTGCATTGGGGTTGTGCTGTATTTTCAGGAATCTAAATATATGGAAGCTGCTTATGGTTTAGCAATTAATGTTACCATGATTGTTACTACGATATTAATTAGCACGTATGCTTATGTCAGACGCGGATCATTCACGATTATGCTCACCATTGGTTTCACATTTTTATTTATTGAGTTTTGTTTTCTGGTTGCTAACCTGATCAAGTTTCCTCTTGGAGGGTATATTGCTTTTCTCGCAGCATTTACCTTTTTATCTATAATGTACGCATGGTATAAAGGCAGAAGGATCAAGAATCGTTTTTTGGAATTTGGATCCATGAAAGACTTGCTGCCGAAATTGGTAGAGCTCAGTGAAGACCAGAGTGTTCCCAAGTATGCATC